>NZ_JALBGW010000174.1:0-9469 GCF_023006485.1 Neorhizobium sp. BETTINA12A | reverse complement strand
AGCCTGCGCCTTGTAGTGCGCGATCGCCTCCTCCAGCAGGGCGTTGGCGCCCACCCCTTCCAATATCAGCCGATCGCCGGCGCCGGTGCGGATGCGCGGGCTCAGTGCCTCCATCTCGGGGTTCATGGCGATCGCCCGGCCGGAGTCGCCGATCACCGCCGCCGGCAGTCCGAGCATCGACAGCGTTTCGGTCATCGATCGCGCCTCGTTGAAGGCGAGCCGCGACGACATATAAGCAGCCCGGGCGAGATCCGGCTTCAAGAGATCGAGGCGCGCCAGCTGTTCGTCGGAAAAATGCGTCAGGCCCTTGGCGCGCATCAGGGTGATGACGATGACGTGCCCGGTCGGCTCCTGGAAGGCCCAACCCGCCTCCCATTGCATGCCGTGCGGCTCGATGATGTCGCGCTGGATCGCATCATTGGCAAATTCCTCCGCGCTCAGGAGATCGGTGACGCGGACAAACGAAAAGGGCGAACGCTGCATGGCCCGAAGGGGGCGAACATTGTCGAGCCGGGTGTCGCTCTGCACGAACTCGGCAAAGGCGTCCGCGATGTTGGGAGTGGTGACGTAGCGATGATTGCCGCGGCCGTCGACGGTGAAGATCGAGGCGGTGCTGGACCCGGCCTCCAGGGCTATCCTCTCGCAAGTCTCCGTCCAAAGCTCAGGAACCAGGGCTGCCTCGTAGAGGCGGTCTGCCAGCGTGCCTTCTGCATTCATCTAGGTGCCATCGCAATGAATTCGGGATGAAACGGGACTGCGCGGTAATCTTTGACGTTTCTGCAAGTCTTGGCGGTACCGGAAGAATTGCATGAAGCTCCGATTGTTCTCCTTAACTTACTTGATTGACAAGTAATAAAGCTGTGTTTCGAGCAACTTCCCGCGCGCTCCTCGCTCGCCAAGCGAGCAATCGGGCGCTGGACGCGAGCTTTCAACCGGAGTTGCCGGATGTTGCTCCATCTGCCTTGAAGGGGCTTATTCGGGTGCGGCGATCCGGATAGGGCGTGTTCCGACCGGAGCGCCGGTCGCGCGATCGATGGTGACGGGATCGATTTCCGTTCCGGTTTCAGCGTCGAAGAACCGGGTCACCTTGCCCCCGCCGCGATGCTTGCGTCCCCACGCGCCGATCGCAAACAGAACCGGCAGAAAGTCGCGGCCGGCTTCCGTCAGCACATATTCGTCCCGTGGCGGACGGTCGGAATAACGGCGTTTCTCCAAAAGCCCCTCCTCCGTCAGGCCCGAAAGCCGTCCCGTCAGCATGGTCGGCGCGATGCCGAGGCTTTTGCGAAACTCATCGAAACGGGTCAGCCCCGCATGAGCGTCGCGCATGATCAGCATGCTCCACGCGTCCCCCACAAGCGCCAGGCTCCGGGCGATCAGGCAGGGCTGGTCGGAAAGATTCTTCATGTCGATATCTTTTTAGTAGTGACTTGATACGGATTTGATAGTAACTGATCGCTCAACGATGTTCCATCACAAAATGAAAGCGGAGCCGATGAGCAAGAAAAAACGTGGCGTTGCCCTGGTTACGGGTGCCTCCTCAGGAATAGGACTGGTGACGGCGCAGGCGCTGCGGCGGGATGGCTATCTTGTCTTCGGCACCAGCCGCAAGCCGATGCCCGACACGGCGGACGGGGTGACGATGCTGGTCTGCGACGTGACCGACGATGCATCCGTCAAAAATGCGGTTGACGAGGTTCTGCGCCGCGCAGGGCGGATCGATCTTCTCGTCAACAATGCCGGGGTCGGCCTGCTGGGCGGCGCCGAGGAATCCACGATCGACCAGGCGAAGGCCCTGTTCGACGTCAACGTGTTCGGCACCATCCGGATGACGAACGCCGTGCTGCCCGTGATGAGGGGCCAGCAGAAGGGCCGCATCGTCAACCTGAGTTCGATACTGGGGATGATCCCAGCTCCTTTCAACGGCCTCTATGCGTCGACCAAGCACGCCGTCGAGGGCTATTCGGAGTCCCTCGACCATGAAGTGCGGACCCAGGGCATCCGCGTCGTGCTTGTCGAGCCCGGTTTGACGCGCACCGCCTTCGAGGAGAACCTGACGCGCGCGGACCGCCCGCTTTCCGTCTATGATACGGTTCGCGCCGGTGCGGAGCGGCTGATGCGCGAAGCCGTCGCGAAGGGAGATGCACCGGAAGTGGTCGCCGAAGCCGTCCTGAAGGCCGCCAATGCGACATTGCCCAAACGGCGCTACACTGCCGGAAAAATGGCAGGACAGGTCCGTTTCATACGTCGCTTCCTGCCCGAAACCATTGTCGACAAGAACCTTCGGAAGTTCAACGGGCTTCCCGCCTGAGCATTCACCGCAGAGCCCGCCGGCGATGCCGGCCACCACGGAAACGGAAGTCAGTCCGATGAAATCATTCCTGATCGATCGCTATCGCAAAGGCGGCGCCCTGCGGCTCGGCGAAATACCCGAACCGGCATTGCGCGACAACGATGTCATGGTCGAGGTTCATGCCGCCAGCGTGAACGCCCTGGACAACAAGATCAGGGACGGCGAATTCAAGCTTATCCTGCCCTATCGCCTTCCACTGGTGCTGGGCAATGACGTTGCGGGCGTCGTCGTCCGGGTCGGACCCAAGGTCCGGAAGTTCAAGCCGGGAGACGAGGTCTATGCCCGTCCGAGCCAGGACCGCATCGGGACATTTGCCGAGTATATCGCCATGGACGAGGCCGATGTGGCAATCAAGCCCATCAATCTCACCATGGTGGAGGCCGCATCCATTCCGCTTGTCGCGCTGACGGCATGGCAGGTCCTTGTCGAGCGGGCCAACCTGCGGAAGGGGCAGAAGGTCCTGATCCATGCCGGGTCGGGCGGCGTCGGCACCATCGCAATCCAGCTCGCCAAGCATCTCGGAGCTCATGTGGCCACGACCACGAGCACGGCCAATGTCGCTCTCGCAAAAAGTCTCGGGGCGGACGTCGCGGTCGATTACAAGAAAGACGACTTCGAGAAGGTGCTGCAGGGCTACGACGTCGTGCTGAACAGCCTGGGCAAGGATACGCTCGAAAAATCCCTTAGCGTGCTGAAGCCGGGCGGCAAGCTGATCTCGATTTCCGGTCCGCCCGATCCGGACTTCGCCCGGCAGAACGGCTCCGGCTGGCTGCTTCGACAGGCCATGCGCCTGCTGAGCTTCGGCATCAGGCGAAAAGCGGGACGCCGGAAGATCGGCTATTCGTTTCTTTTCATGACGGCGAACGGCGGTCAGCTCGCACAGATCACCTCGCTGATCGAGGCGGGCCATATCCGCCCGGTGATGGACCGGGTCTTCCCGTTCGAGAAGACCAACGAGGCAATGGATTACGTCGAAAAGGGTCGTGCGAAGGGGAAGGTCGTCATCGCGGTGAAGTGACGCCGTTAAGGCTGTAGAAGCCGCGAAACCATTCATACCGAGAATAACCACAAGTCCAGCCCCGCTGCCTTTCGCTGAGCGCAGCGGGATGGTCGCCAATGGCCGACTGGACGACGACAAAGGCCTGTTCAGCGTCCTCCTGTGCAGCGCCAGCCCGGAGCCGGCCCGCTCCATGACGGGCTAACTGTCACCGATCCTTAATTCCGGCTCCTCGGCGCAAATCGCGGCGAGGAAATCGATGAATTGCCGCACTCGGGAGGGCATGCGCCGTCCGGCGGCGGTCACCGCGTTGATCGGGAAGGGCGGCGGCGCATGCTGGTCCAGAATTCGCACAACCTCGCCGGAGGCCAGCACATCCGTGAACAGCCAACTGGCGTGGTGGGCGATGCCGAGACCCGCGAGGACCGCGCCTCGGACATGCTCGGCGTCGTTCGTGCGGAACGCTCCCCCACCGTCGACCGTGACCAGCCGACCCTCTACGTGGAAACCCCACCCGACGACATCGCCCTGGTAGACGTAGCTGATCCGCTGGTGGCTGCGCAGTTCGTCCAACGTTTGCGGCGTGCCATGTTGCGCAAGATAGCGGGCGGAGGCCAAGGTTATCATCTGCATATCGCCTATGCGCCGGGCGACGAGTGCCGAATCCGAAAGCCGGCCGATACGGATCGCGACGTCTATTCCCTCCTCGATAAGGTCGACGTGCCGCCCGGAGACTTCCATCTCGATCGCGATGCCGGGGAAACGGTTCCTGAAATCGGATAGCCGGGGAATAATGAACATCCTTCCGAAGGCCGGCGAGACGGTCACGCGGACTAGCCCCGAGGGCGCCGACCGCCCTTCAAGGATCTTCTCTTCGACGAAATCGAGATCCTGAAGAATGCGGACGGTGGCCTCATAGTAGTCTTGTCCTGCGGGCGTCACGGCAAGGGCACGGGAATTTCTCGCGAGGAGTTGCGTCCCGAGCCGCGCCTCGAGCGCCGCGAGCTGTTTGCTGACCGTCGGCTGGCTGACGTTCAGGTCTCGCGCTGCCTGCGAAAAGCTTCCGCTTTCGACAACGCGCACGAACATCCGCATCGCATCTAGCTTATCCATCACTTTTCATTCCGAAGGAGATCGCTCGGGTTTTCAGACGAAGTCAGAACCGCCACGCGCATAACGACTAATTCCAAGTAAGAATAGATGGTATTCAAAAAGCGTCAATGTCATTCGCCACAGGAATATGGCACCCCCTAGCTCGACCGCCCGGTCACGGGCCTCGAACTGAAAGGAAGAGTTATGGCAATCAAGATCTACGGTGATGCGGGCTCGGGCAGCTTGCGTCGCGTGACGACCGCCGCGAAGATCATGGGCATTGAACTCGAACGGGTTAACATTGACCTGTTCAAAGGCGAGAGCCAGACCGACGAGTTCAGATCGCGCCTCAATCCTCACGGTCTGACACCGGTTCTGGAAGATGGAGACACCATTCTCTGGGAATCTTCTGCCATCAATCTGTATCTCGCCAACAAGGTGAATTCGCCGCTGGTGGGAACCACGCAGGCGGAGCGCTTCCAGGTGCTTCAGTGGATGTTCTGGTCGGGCGAGCAGTGGCGCACCTTCACCACCACGATCTTCGATGAGCGCGTGGCGAAGACGGTCATGGGCCTATCGAAGGACGAGTCCCTCGTCGAATTTGCCGAGGGCAAGATCCGCGCTGCAGCGAGGGTACTCGACCAGCATCTCGAAGGCCGCAAATTCATGGTCGGCAATGCCTTGACCTTTGCCGATATCGATATCGCGGCTCCCTTCTCCCAGGTCGATCGTGCAAAGTTTCCGTTCAAGGAATATCCAAACCTGATCGCCTGGCACGACAACCTTCTCCAGTCGTTCCCGGCGTGGGCGGAGACGAAGGCTGAGGTTGACAACCGCATGGAGAGCTTTCTGGCGAGCGTCGGCGTGGAACTATAATTTCTGGCCCTCCTGTCCGGCTGGCGCGCGTGGGAAGATGGTGCGCTGGCCGGAATCGCGACCATCTCACGAATGGCACGGCGGGCGCCTGCGCTACCTGCTCCGAGCCTCTAGCGTTCCTCGCCCACCGTCAGCGGCCAGTCGACGACGTAGTCTTCGAAATCCTCCACATCGACGTCGTTTTCGCTGACCGTGCGGCCGCGGGCGGAGATCCCGGCCTGGTGCACGGTGTTCGGATCGCCCGAGACCAGCGGATGCCACCAATAGAGGTCCTCGCCGTCGCGGATCAGGCGGTAACCGCAGGTCGGCGGCAGCCAGGTGATCTCGTTGACCGTGGTCGGGGTGAGCTGGATACAATCCGGCACGGTCGCCTGGCGGTGCTGATAGTCCTTGCAGCGACAGCTTTCCCCGTCGAGCAGGCGGCAGGCGACGGAGGTGAAGACGACGTCGCCGGAATCCCAGTCTTCAAGCTTGTTGAGACAACAGAGGCCGCAACCGTCGCACAGGCTTTCCCATTCATTTTGGGTCAGCTGGTCGAGCCGTTTGGTTTTCCAGAAAGGTTCGTCAGTCATCGTGGATATCACATTTGCGGCAGTTCGGAACAAATCCCGATATCTGCATTTTACCTGTTGCGATTTTGATATCGCGCATCAACCATTTGTCAGCTAAAGCTGATTAACGGTGAGAGGCTAGAGCTCTTGATCCCTTGCAGGGACCACGTCAAGCACATCTCATCGAAAGGGCAGGGAATTCCGAAGGTGCAGGACGAGCCAAAGTCATCCGACGACCGGCCGCGCGGCAAGCGCCATCTTCTGCTGCGCATCGATTCCTGGATCGATTCCACCGTCTGGAATCTCGGTTTCCGCCTTGCCGAAATCTGGGAAGAAATCACCATCTTCTTCCGCCGGTTTCGCGTACGCGGCTGGAAGCGCATCGGCTTCGAGCTTGCCGGCGAGGCGATGACACTTGGCACCGCCGGTTTCGTGCTGCTCCTGGCGCTCGCCCAGCCGGCGTTCGAGGAAACCCACGAGGACTGGCGCAATCGTGGCGATTTCGCCGTCACCTTCCTCGACCGCTACGGCAATATCATCGGTCATCGCGGCATCATCCATGAGGATTCGGTGCCGATCGACGAATTGCCGGACCACCTGATCAAGGCGGTGCTGGCGACCGAGGACCGCCGCTTCTTCGACCATTTCGGCATCGACTTCTTCGGCCTTGCCCGCGCCATGAGCGAAAACGCCAAGGCCGGCGGCGTCGTGCAAGGGGGGTCGACGCTCACCCAGCAGCTCGCCAAGAACCTGTTCCTCACCAACGAGCGGTCGATCGAACGCAAGATCAAGGAAGCCTTCCTGTCGCTGTGGCTGGAAGCCAACCTCTCCAAGAAGGAGATCCTGTCGCTCTATCTCGACCGCGCCTATATGGGCGGCGGCACGTTCGGGGCGGCGGCGGCCGCACAGTTCTATTTCGGCAAGAACATCACGGAGGTGAACCTTGCCGAGAGCGCGATGCTCGCCGGCCTGTTCAAGGCGCCGGCCAAATACGCGCCGCATGTCAACCTGCCCGCCGCCCGCGCCCGCGCCAACGAAGTGCTTTCCAACCTCGTGCAGAGCGGGCTGATGACCGAGGGCCAGGTGATCGCCGCCCGCCGCAACCCGGCGACCGTCGTCGACCGCGCCGACGCCAAGGCGCCCGACTATTTCCTCGACTGGGCCTTCGATGAAGTGCAGCGGCTGGCGCAGGCCGGCAAGTTCCACGAACATTCGGTTGTGGTGCGCACGACGATCGACATGGGCCTGCAGCAGGCCTCGGAATCGGCGATGGAATCGAGCCTTCGCGAATACGGCGAGAGCTACAAGGCCAAGCAGGGCGCGCTCGTGATGATCGAGAACGGCGGGGCCGTGCGCGCCATGGTCGGCGGCCGAGACTATGGCGAGAGCCAGTTCAACCGCGCCGCCAGAGCGCTGCGCCAGCCGGGTTCGTCCTTCAAGCTCTATACCTATTCGGCGGCGATGGAGAACGGCTTCAAGCCGGAATCGACGATTTCGGATGCGCCGATCACCTGGAACGGCTGGTCGCCGCAGAATTACGGCCGCGCCTACAAGGGCAAGGTGACGCTGCTTTCAGCCATGGCCCAGTCGCTCAATACCGTTCCGGTCAGGCTTGCCAAGGAATATCTCGGCACCGACTTGATCGTGAAGACCGCCAAGGCTTTCGGTGTCGAAACGCCGCTCAGGAAAGACAAGACCATCCCGCTCGGCACTTCGGAAATGACCGTTCTCGACCAGGCGACAGGCTATGCGGTGATGCCGGCCGGTGGCATGCAATCGCGCCGCCACGGCATCGAGCAGGTTCTCGGATATGGCGGCGACGTGCTCTACGATTTCAACCGCGACGAACCGCCGGCCAAGCGCGTGCTCTCCGAACAGGCGATGTCGTCGATGAACCGCATCCTGTCGCAGATCCCGGTGATCGGCACCGCCCGCAAGGCAGCCCTCGACGGCGGCATCGTCACCGCCGGCAAGACCGGCACCTCGCAGAGTTATCGCGACGCCTGGTTTATCGGGTTTACCGGCAATTACACGACCGCCATCTGGTTCGGAAACGACGACTTCACCTCGATGAACAACATGACCGGCGGTTCGCTGCCGGCCGCGACCTTCAAGACGGTGATGGATTATGCCCATCAGGGCATCGAGCTGCGCGCCATTCCCGGCATCGATAATCCGCTGCCGACCGGAGACCACAAGGGCAATGCGGTCGCCAAAAAGAAGGACGGCACCCCCGATACCGGGTTGCAGGCGCTCGTCCGGCCCCGCTCGCTATCGGCCGAATCCACCCGGCTGCTGCGGCAGATTGCCGGAAAGCTGAAAGAAGCCGGCCGGCTCGGACCTGCCACCGCCAAGGTGGCCGACAAGACCACGACGGGATCGGTCACCGAGGCGCTGCCCGTCAGTTCCAAAAGCCCCTGAGCCCCTGGCTTCCGAGCCTGCCGCGCACGGTCGCGGCGACGCAGAGCGCCGTCACGCCCTCGTGCAGGCCGCCCTGCATCAGCTTTTCAAATGCGATGCGGTCCCTTTCAGCCAATCCGTCATCGGCTCGCGACACCCAGCTGCGGAATAACGCGGTGCGTTCGCCCTGATCGATATCCTGGCCCATCAGGTCGAAGAAGCGGACATAGGTATCGACCGCGAGGTCCTTGACCGGCGGGCTCGTCCAGCCTGGCCGCGCCGCCTGCGGCAGGCAGGTGTCGATCGCCTCGACGACCGCGCGGCGCGCCTCGGTCGGCTGGCTTTCGGTCAGCGTCATGAAGTCGGCGGAAATGGTCTTCGGGCTCGCCGGCCCCTTTTCCTGCTTCAGGTGGTAATAGGCACCCGAAAACCCAGCCGCCACGGCTACCAAGGCGCCGGTCGCCATCATCCATAATCTCATCGTCTTTGCCCCGGAACGTTGTCTCGGGGCGACGGTAGCCAAGGAACAGGCTTGGCGTAGTGCGCGTGGATTCTAGTCACAGGAACCGCTTAAGATAACGTTATCAAACGGTTAGCGGATGGCGCCGGTTGTGCGGGAATAGAACGAAAGGCGCGTAGGCTGGACGAGACTGGCACAGGCGGCGGTGCTCATCTCGGTCGGGCGCGGAATGGAGATCGGTTGCTCAGCCCGTAATTCGGTCGGTCCGGCAAGACTGATTCGGGTCAGGCGGACGCCTGTACCGGAAAGACACAACCCACCCATTCCTTCCCAATAGAATCAATGCTAACCCTCTGACATAGCTGTCCGAGGGCCAAAGCAAACCCGTGTTCCGTGTTCCCTTCCTCATAGCGATCGCGCTCACCATCGCCTTCGGCGGCGGGATATGGTCCACCCTCGTCGCGCTGGATGCCACGATCGGTTTCGGTGCGATCAAGCTCGGCTCATGGGAAGCCTTTCCGCAGGCGCAGACAGCGCAGGCGGACCCTTATGCGAAGTCGCACCGGGCCAATGCCGGCAAGCTCATCTACGCGAGCGCCGAGGGCCTCACCTTCATTGCCTCGGTCGACGAAAAGGGCGATCGCCTGACCGGAAACTGCTCCTACCGCCTCACCGGCCGCCCGCCGCCGGCGCGTTTCTGGACGCTGTTTGCCGCGGCCCCCGGTGCCGCCCCGCCCTTGGCG
>NZ_JALBGW010000173.1:0-9562 GCF_023006485.1 Neorhizobium sp. BETTINA12A | reverse complement strand
TTTTCTTCTGCCAGCCCCGGAGCGCAACCGCGCGGACCGCGATCCGGACGCCAGTCGCGATCGCCGCCACGATCCGGACGCCAATCGCGGTCACGGTCGCGATACTGCACCTGAATGGCGAAGTCCGGGCCGGCGGCAGCAGCCACCGGGGCCGTTGCGGAAAGGCCAGTAAGCGCGACGAAAACGGCCACGCCGGCTTTGACAATCATGCTGGTCATAAAATTGCTTCTCCGAAATCCGGGCCAGTTTTCGCAGGCCCCAAGGTTGTTGCTCTCGCCTTCCCCAGCGATTGGCGCGACCCTAGCCCAAGGGGTCTGAACAACATCCTAACCGGTCATTCAGCCGGTATTCATATCCCGCTCAAAGCCGGAATCATGGTGAAAGATGCAGCACGACCTGGCGGACATGCGGCTGGTCGCGATGTTCGAAGAGGTAGATGCCCTGCCAGGTGCCGAGCATCAACCGGCCGTCCCGGACGGGAATGCCGAGCGAAGTGGCGGTCAACGCCGCCTTGATATGCGCCGGCATGTCGTCTGGCCCTTCGGTCGTGTGGGTGACCCAGCGCATTTGGGGATCGGTGGTCGGCGGCACCAGACGGGAGAAGAAGGTCTTCAGGTCGCGGCGGACATCCGGATCGGCATTTTCCTGGATGATCAAGGAGCAGGACGTGTGGCGCACGAACACGGTGAGCAGCCCCTCGCCCACCTGCGTGCGGCGCAAAAAGTCTTGCGCCGCTTCGGTGAATTCGTAGAGCCCCTGGCCGCTTGTGGAGATCGAGATCACGGTCTGGGGCATGGGACGATCCTCATCGACGATAAGCGCCGGCAACAAAATAGAAGCGCCGGCAGGGAGACGGCACTCCTATCACCGGCCGGCTACAATGTCAGGAAGGGCTCGAAGCCGCCGAAGATCATCCGCTTGCCGTCGAAGACCTGCGTCCATTCGTTTCCGGAGAACCGCTCGTCCTTCATCACCCTGGCATTGATCTCGTCCCGGCGGGCCCGGCTTTCATAGGTGATCCAGGAGAAGATGACGATCTCGTCTTCCTTGGCCTGCACGGCCCGCGGAAAGGAGGTGAGCTCTCCATAAGGCACGTCGTCGGCTAAGCATTCCACATAGGACAACGCGCCGTTTTCCATCCACACGGCGCCGGCAACGCGCGCCATGTCCTTGTAGCGTTCGAGATTGGCCTTGGGCACGGCAAGAATAAACCCGTCGACATAAGGCATGATTTTCCTCCTTGGTTGGGTCACACCCCAAGGACGTGGGAATAACAGCGTAGTCGACAAGGGCAGAGGATTTTTCTTCACCCCTCAGGTTTTCTCCCGCACAAGCTCCGAAGGGCGGCAAGCGCGCGCTCGACCGCCCATCCGCCTGTCAGAACTGACCTGCTTCAGGCGCGCCAAGCTCCTCGATGGAATCGACCCGGTCCGGATAGAAGGCGACATGTTCCTTGATCCCGGAGACGGCTTCGTAAGGGTTTTCGTAGGACCAGATGGCATTCTTCGAACGTTCGCCGCCAGCCGGAATGCTGAAATAGGAAGCCTCTCCCTTATACGGGCAATAACTCTGGTGGTCGGTCCGCTCAAGGAGCGACATATCCACATCCTTGCGCGGGATATAGTGGACCGGCGGATAGGAGGACTCGCGCAAGGTCAGCGAATTGACGCTGTCGGCGATCACCCTGCCGCCGAGCTTCACGACCACCCGCGAGGGGTTATGCTCGACGGTGATCGGATGATCCGGCCCTGGAATTTTCTGTGCCCTGACATTCATGGTTCGTCCTTTCGGGTTCGACGCATGTGTTCGATATAGGGCGCCCCAAACCGTCACCCAAGCGGCCGAAGCGGAATGCTCCGGCCATCGACGGCGAACAATCGCCGCGTCGCCCGTCAGAACGTGGTGATCACGCTGATGCCCGGCGTTTCGGATCTGTCCAACGTCATCAGGCCGGGCACTGCCTCTTCCAGGCTGATCCGCTTGGCGATCAGCTGCTGCGGCTTCATCTTGCCGGCCTTCAGCATGGCGAGCATCGCGTCGTAACGCCAGGCCTGCATGCCGTGGCTGCCATAGATTTCCAACTCGTGGCCGATCACCTGTGCCATCGGGATCGAGGGTGCGGCGTGCTCGCCGAGCATCAGCCCGACCTGCACATGCCGGCCGCGGCGGCGGAGATTCTTGATCGAATTGAAGCAGGTGACCGGATGGCCGAGCGCGTCGATCGACACATGCGCGCCACCCCCGGTGATCTCGCGAACCGCCTCGACGACATCGGCGACCGTGCTCGCATTGATGGTTGCGACCGCGCCGCATTGGCGGGCGAACGCCAGCTTGTCTTCGGAAAGATCGATGCCGATCGCGTTCGCTCCAAGCGCCGTGGCGATCATGATCGCCGACAGGCCGACGCCGCCGCAGCCATGTACCGCGACCCAGTCGCCAGGCCCGGTGCGGGCCTGGTCGGCAACCGCTCGAAAAGAGGTCGCGAACCGGCAGCCGAGGCTCGCCGCCGTCGCATCGTCGATTTCTTCGGGCAGGTGCACGAGATTGGTGTCGGCATAGTCGATCGCCACATATTCGGCGAACGAGCCCCAATGGGTAAAGCCCGGCTGGAACTGGTTGGGGCAAACCTGCTGGTTGCCGGAATGGCATTCAGAACAATGGCCGCAGCCCGACACAAACGGCACCGTCACCCGATCGCCGATCTTGAAGCGCATGACGCCCTTGCCGGTCGCCACCACCTTGCCGGCCAGCTCATGGCCCGGCACATGCGGCAGGCGGATATCCGGGTCATGCCCCATCCAGCCATGCCAGTCGCTGCGGCAGAGCCCACTCGCGCCGACCTTGACCACGACACCGTCAAATGTCGGCTCCGGATCGGGAACATTGCGAATTTCCGGCGCCTTTTCAAAGGCATCGTAGAACATGGCTTTCATGGCAGGCCTCATCTTGAATGTGGCCGCAGCATAGTCGCAGCAATCTGCCGGTCAACCAAGGGTGAAACCCTACCCAAGCCACATTTGCGGATCAACCGATAGTCATTCCGGGAACCCGCGTGCACGCCATTGGCTTCGCGGAACTGGAGCACCTACCTTGAAAGCAAAGGACACAACCTTGGTGGCGCCCTCATCAATCACGCAGCGAAAGCTCAAATCATACCACTGATTGTTAGCCGAAAAGCCAACATTCTGGACATCGAGAACAGTCCCCTTTGGCAACCGGGGACGTGGCCAACTTCTCACATTATATGAGGCATTTCTTAGCTGCGCCTCCAACTCTGTGGAGCAGAGCTCACCTGCGCGGAAAGCTCTTGGCATTCCGGCGATAGCAACTGTGGCGATCGCATCGCCCGTCGCGCTCTGCGAAAACAGCGTCTTCGCCTCGGTCAGTTCGACCGGCTTGCCGGGGGTCGGCGTCTTGGACGGGTCGCTCTTGGGCGACGCGGTTGGCGGCGCCGTCACGATCTCGGTCTTGGTCGCATCCGGCGAGGTGCCGGCAATGGGACCGTTCTGCAATCCGTTGGCTGCCGCAATGCCGACCTCAGGCAGATGGATATCGTCCGGCACCGGATTGGCCGGTGGTGCCTCCACGACGGCAGGCGCTTCCTTCGCCTGCTTTACCGGTTCGACGGATTTCGCTTCCGCCTTGCTCTCGGCAGGCGGGTTGGTCGTTTCCTTCGATGCATTACCGGTCAGAGACTTCTTCGGCCCGGCATCCTTCTCACCGAATTCAACGACGGGGCGCAGAACCGGCAAAGGCTGCTTCTTGGCCTCCTCGGCGGGCTTTTCCTCAGGCGTCGGCGGAGGCGGCGGTGGCTCCTGCTTTTTCGCCTCCTCCTGCTTTGGCGGCGGGGGCGGCGGGGGTGGAGGCTCCGCCTTCTTAGCCTCTTCCTGTTTTGCAGGTTCCGGAGGTTTCTTCTCCTCCGGTTTCGCCTCCTCGGCCTTCCTTTCCTCGGGCTTCTTCTTCTCTTCCTGTTTCTTCTCGGGCTCTTCCGGCGGAGGCACGATTTCGACCTGGACGGTCTCCTCCTTCTGCGGCTCGGAGGAATCGGCCGGCAGGTGCAAGAACAGGGCCGCCACGAAAACGACATGCACCAGGATGGAGGCAGGAATGCCCCATCTTATGTCGCCGCGCGGCTTTCCAGATAAATCCGTCATGGCAGCGGATGTAAGATGGAAAGCCGGCCGGATCGAGTCCCCGAATGATCAAAACGACGCAAAATCCAGCTTTCCGGGAGCGAGTTGCGCTGCCGCCCCTCTCCCATGGGATTCGGAAGGAGTTTGCCGTTGCAAACAAACCGACCATGCGGTATGTTTAATTCATGTCGAAAGCTCACAGACGCGAAAAACAACCCGAACAAGTGCGGCGATCCCTCCTGGATCATGCGGCGCGATGCGCCGTTTCCGAAGGTCTCGGCAGCCTGACCCTGCAGGCGGTCGCCGACGCGGCCTCCGTCACCAAGGGCGGATTGCTGCATCATTTCCCGAGCAAGCAGGCGCTGATCGAAGCCGTCTTCGAAGACCTGCTCGGCAAGCTCGATATGGAGATCGACCGGCTGATGAGCGAGGATGAAATCGGCCGGGGCCGGTTCACGCGCGCCTATGTCGACGCCTTTTTCCAGGTGACCCGCGACGGACCTGAAAGCCCCTGGGCTGCGCTGTCGATCTCCTGCATGACCGATCCGCGGCTCAGGCAAATCTGGTCGGAATGGATGCGCGATCGGCTCGCGCAACATGCGCAGACCGACAATCATCCGGCCTTCAAGCTCGCGCGCTACGCGGCCGACGGCATCTGGCTCGCCAATCTCATGGAGGCGAACGGTCTGCCGGCAAAAGAACTCGCCGAACTCCGCGACCAGCTGCATAACCTCACGAAACAAGAGTAACGAAAATGAACCCGGCAATCCTCACCTACGGCTCGCTCGCCGGCGCAATCGTGCTGGAAGTCATCGGCACCACCTTCCTGCAGCAGAGCCAGCAGTTCACCCGCGCATTGCCGACCATTCTGATGGGGATGTGTTATGCGACTGCCTTCTATCTCCTGTCGATCGCATTGCGCACCCTGCCGGTCGGCATCGCCTACGCGATTTGGAGCGGCCTCGGCATCGTGCTGATCTCGGCCGTCGGCCTGATCCTGTTCCGCCAGACCCTCGACACCGCCGCCATCATCGGCCTCGGCCTGATCATCTCCGGCGTCGTGGTGGTCAACGTGTTTTCCGGTTCGGTCGGGCATTGATTGCGGAAATGGCGCTTCAGACGTATATTTGCAGGGATTGATCAGGAGATCACCATGACTGCGATCACTCTGGCGGAAGCAAAAGAAAAACTCGGCGAATTGATTGACCGCGTCGCCCAAGGCGAAACGGTTGAGATTACACGCGATGGTCAGCCTGTCGCGCAGCTGGCGCCACCGCGGTCGAAAAAGCAGCCAATCGACTTCGAGATGCTCAAGGCGATACGGGAGAAAATGCCTCCGCAAAGTGAAGACGCCGGAACATTCATGCGACGTTTCAGGGACGACGAGCGCTACTGATGTTCTACATCGATACATCAGCCCTGATTGCTTTGCTGGTGGGAGAGACATCCGTCGAAAGAGTGCTCGACTGGTTTGTGAAGAACGGAGACCGGCGAACTCTCGTCAGCGAGTGGACAATCACCGAGTTTTCGTCCGCACTCTCGGTGAAAGCGAGACACGAACGAATGCCCCAGGAACTGCGGCAACTGGCACCGGCGGGATTCAATCGCATGGCCTCTCAATCCCTCGAAATACTCCCGATATTCTCTCGCCATTTCGTCGCGGCCGCGCGGCTCGCCGACGATATCGACGTTGGCCTCCGCTCGGGCGACGCACTGCATCTCGCCGTCGCAATGGAAGCCGGCGCGGAAATCATTACGCTGGACAAGCGGTTCGCTTCCGCGGCAAACGCCCTCGGCGGGCGCAGCATCCTCCTGTAACGGAAAAACCCAGCCTGCTCTCGCAAACCGGGTCTCTGATTTTCCAACCGCTGAAACCGCTCAGCTATCCAGGAAGCTCCGCAGCTTGCGGCTGCGGCTCGGATGCTTGAGCTTGCGCAGCGCCTTGGCTTCGATCTGACGGATACGTTCGCGGGTAACCGAGAACTGCTGGCCGACTTCTTCGAGCGTGTGGTCGGTGTTCATGCCGATGCCGAAGCGCATGCGCAGCACGCGTTCTTCACGCGGGGTGAGCGAGGCAAGAACACGGGTCGTGGTTTCGCGCAGGTTCGCCTGGATGGCGGCGTCGATCGGCAGAAGGGCGTTCTTGTCCTCGATGAAATCGCCGAGATGGCTATCCTCTTCGTCACCCACCGGGGTTTCGAGCGAGATCGGCTCCTTGGCGATCTTCAGGACCTTGCGGACCTTTTCGAGCGGCATGGCGAGCTTTTCGGCCAGTTCTTCCGGGGTCGGCTCGCGGCCGATCTCGTGCAGCATCTGGCGCGATGTGCGGACGATCTTGTTGATCGTCTCGATCATGTGCACCGGAATACGGATCGTGCGGGCCTGGTCGGCGATCGAACGGGTGATCGCCTGACGAATCCACCACGTCGCATAGGTCGAGAACTTGTAACCGCGACGGTATTCGAACTTGTCGACCGCCTTCATCAGGCCGATATTGCCTTCCTGAATGAGGTCGAGGAACTGCAGACCGCGGTTCGTGTACTTCTTGGCGATCGAGATGACGAGGCGAAGGTTCGCTTCGACCATTTCCTTCTTGGCGATACGCGCTTCACGCTCGCCCTTCTGCACCATCGAGACGATCCGGCGGAATTCGGCGATCGAGATGCCGGTTTCCGTCGCAAGGTTCTGGATCTCCTGGCGGATATCGCGGATCGTCGTGTTCTCGGCGCGCGCGAACTCCTTCCAGCCGCGGGCGGCCAGATTGGCGATCGACTTCATCCAGTTCGGATCGAGTTCCGCACCCTGGTACTGTTCGAGGAAACTATCACGCTTGACGCCGTAGGATTCGGCGAGACGCAACAGGCGGCCCTCGTTCTGCATCAGGCGCTTGGAGATGTCGTAGAGTTGCTCGACCAGAGAATCGACGCGGTTCTGGTTGAGCGACAGCGACTTCACCGCGGTGATCAGCTCGTCCTTGAGTTCCTTGTAACGGCGCTCCTGGGCGGACGACAGCGTACCGGTTGCCGCCAGACGCTGCTCGACCTGCTGGTCCTGCAGCTTGCGCAGCTTCTTGTAGGTGTCGGCGATCGTGTCGAGCGTCTCCATGACCTGCGGACGCAGCTCGGCTTCCATCGCGGCAAGAGAAAGGCTCGACTCGTCGTCGTCCTCTTCCTCTTCCTCGAGGTTCATGCCTTCGCCGCCGACGGCGGTGATGTCGTCGTCATTGGCCGCGGAGAACCGAGCCTTGCGGGTCTTTTCCTTTTCTTCGGCAGCCTTGCGGTCGGCCTCGATCTTTTCCGGGCTCTGGAACTGCGGCGCAGCCTTGGCTTCGGGACCAGAATAGGTCGTTTCGAGATCGATGATCTCGCGAAGCAGCGTCGTGCCTTCGTTCAGTTCGTCACGCCAGATGATCAACGCCTGGAAGGTCAGCGGGCTCTCACAGAGCCCGGCGATCATCGTTTCGCGGCCGGCCTCGATGCGCTTGGCGATCGCAATTTCGCCTTCGCGCGACAGAAGCTCGACGGAACCCATTTCGCGCAGATACATGCGTACCGGGTCGTCGGTACGGTCAGTCGGTTCTTTCTTCTTCGCAGTCGCGAGCGCGGTGCTGGAGGTGGTGGCGATTTCGCCGCCTTCGCTCTCGTTATCGTCGCTATCGCCGTCAGCATCATCGTCGCTGGCGGTGGCTTCTTCTGCCTCTTCGTCTTCGACGACGTTGATGCCCATGTCCGACAGCATCGCCATCGTGTCTTCGATCTGCTCGGAGGTGACTTCCTCCGACGGAAGGACCGAATTCAGCTCGTCCATGGTCACATAGCCGCGCTTCTTGGCGGCTTTGATCATCTTCTTGACGGCGTCGTCAGAAAGGTCGAGAAGCGGACCGTCGTGCGAGCCTTCGCGTTCGTTCTCAGCTTCTTCGTTTTCTTTGACTTTTGTTGCCATGTATTTAGTCACTTTCCCTGAACGCCACTTTCGCCGCGCTTCGTGGCCACCGGCTGAAGACGGGTTTGACCGCCTTTGCCGCGAATCACTGTCCAACACGTAACGGAATGACCTTTAATTCCCGATTACCATTCGGCGGCCGTTTTTGACTCAGGACCGTCCTACTAGAGGATCACCGGTCATGTTCGGTGCTATTGACCCACTCCGCCTATTTTGCCTGAAATGGTGATTCCCACAAATTAACGTTCCGTCAAGCTTTTCCATAGGTCATACCCAGGAAAAGTCGAAAATATGCCCTTTGAGGGGGTCTAATAGGGGTACGCTCACCAGATTTAACCGATATGTAGGCGGCAGGCCCTGAAAGACAAGGGTTTGCCTAGACATAAAGGTTTATGCTTTTGGTCCGGCATATTCCTTAGCGGGAAGCGCCGTCATACTGGGTTACCGTCAGTGTAGCAATGTCGATTTCTGGCACGCATCTCAGATTGATCGCCGCCATCTCCGTACCATTCGGCATCGTCGCCTCACTGAACGGCGCGATGCCGCAATAGGCGCAGAAGTAATGCGTGATCACATGCTTGTTGAACTGGTATGAAGATAGTTTCTCCCGCGAGGTAGCGAGCTGGAACTGACTGCGCGGAACGAAAGCCAGCAACACCCCTTTGCGCCGGCAGAAAGAACAGTTGCACTCCATCGCCGTATCGAACTCGCCCTCCGCGTCGAAGGCGATATTGCCGCAATGACAGCTTCCGGTAATCCGCATCAAGCTCCCCGCTCAAGCGACTCGATGCCGCATAGGATAGAGCCACGTCATCATTCGGCAAGGGCAGGATTTCACCAGCCGCAGGTCCCTCAGCCGTGGCTAACGGCCGCCCCCTTTACCCGGCCGGAAAGCACGCCGAACCCGTCGATGATCGCTTCCTGGTTTTCCATGCGGAGAATTTCGAGCTGGACTTCCGACAGCGCACGTAGCAGCGGCTCGATCTCGCCGGCATCGCCCGCTTCCGTCGTTTCGGCGATTTCCCTCTCCAGATCGATCTTCTGGAGCCTGAGCGCCTTGGTGCGCTTGTGCAGCGACAGCGCCTGGCGATACCCCTCGCGGGCATCCTCCAGCGCGGCGATCTCGGTCGCAGTCCAGAGCCGCGCGTTGCGCACCTGCTGGTCCAGCGACTTCAGGATGACATCAAACCCCTCGCCGGCAAGCCGCTGCATCAGGTATTCGCGTGACAGGTTGGCGCCCGCAGTCGCGGCTGCCGGCAACATCGCCGACCAGAAGCGCTGCAGGTCGCGGTTCTCGAAATCGATCGCGGCAATCTCGTCATATTCCTCCAGCAGCAACTGGGGATGGTTGACGATGGTGAGCGCCAACACGCTTTCCCGCAGTGCTGGCAGGTCGCGGTAACCACGCACGAGACCAGAGCGCGCAAGCCGGTCGGAAACGCCGGCGGCCCTTCCCGCAGCACGCGGCCCCTGCGGCGGACCGCCCT
>NZ_JALBGW010000172.1:0-9657 GCF_023006485.1 Neorhizobium sp. BETTINA12A | reverse complement strand
GGCGTCTGGCCGGCGCCGGCCGGGTCGAGCGCAGCCAGTGGCCGATCGGCGCCGTTCTGCCGGATGAAATCGGCGTCAGTCCCTCGGTCTCGCCGAAATTTCCGGTGATCTCAGTACCCTACGGAGCGCTGGTGCCGGCAAGGCTGGACGGACTATTGGCCGCCGGGCGGCACATCTCCTGCGATGCCAATAGCCACGGTTTCATGCGCGAGATTCCGCAGTGCTGGCTGACCGGCCAGGCGGCGGGTGTCGCGGCGGGCATTGCGGCCAACCGTGGCGTGGCGCCGCGGAATGTGGATATTGCCGAGCTGCAGTCGACGTTGCGGGCTCAAGGCGCCTTCGTGCGGGATGCGAGCGAGGCGGCTGCGGCGGCGAGCCAGGCAGAGACGGTGCAGGGCTGATCTCAGGTGAGTTCCTGGGCCAGCCCGATGAGAAGCCCTCCGGGCCCACGGATATAGCAAAGCCGATACACGTCTTGATAGTCGACGACCTCGCCTACGAGCTCAGCGCCGCGCGCGCGGAGCCTTTCAAGCGTCTCGCCGATGTCGTCCACGGTGAACATGACGCGAAGGTAGCCGAGCGCGTTGACCGGGGCGTTCCGGTGATCTGCGACGACCGGCGGCGTGAGGAAGCGGGAGAGCTCGAGCCGGCTGTGGCCGTCCGGTGTGCGCATCATGGCAATCTCGACATGCTGATTGCCCAGCCCGGTGACGCGCCCGGCCCATTCCCCTTCGATCGTCGCCCGCCCTTCGAGATCGAGACCGAGCTCGAGAAAGAAATCGATCGTCACATCGAGGTCTTCGACGACGATTCCTACATTGTCCATCCGCTTAAGCGCCATGTTTCCAATCTCCGATGTATCGGTTCAATCTACAAGGTGTTCGCCTCGTCTAACAAAAGACGTTCGGGGCACCCCAACACCGACAGCCATCCGCGCTGAATTGGCCGTTTCCACATCAGAAGCTTGAATGAGGGCAACCTCGAACCTATGGCCCCTTTTCAAACGGTCTCTCAGTCATACACCCGCTTGACGTTCGCCACGCAGTCGAGATCCTTCAGCTGGCTCAACAGCTGGTTCAGCTGGCGCAGGTCCCAGACCTCGACTTCCATGGTGATCTCGGAAAAATCGGCCGCGCGGTTGCTGCCCATGGTCAGCGTGCGGATGTTGATGTCGAGATGGGCGATCGTCTGGGTGACGGTTGCAAGCGTGCCCGGCTCGTTCAGCGTGTTGACCTCGATGCGGGCAAGGAAGCGGGACTTGTTGGCCTCGTCCAGATCCCAGCGCACGTCGATCCAGCGTTCGGGCTGATCGTCGAACCGCTGCAGCGCAGACGCTTGGATCGGGTAGATGGTGATGCCCGTATCCTTTTCCATGATGCCGACGATGCGGTCGCCCGGTACCGCGCCGCTCGGCGCGAAACGTACCTGGAGATTGCCCGAGAGGCCGCGGATCGGCAGCGGATCCGGGCCGGCTTCCACTTCCTCCGGCGAGACGCGCCGCTGGTTCGGCAGTTTGAAGATCATGCCCGAGGCGCTGCGCATGTTGAACCAGCCGTCGTCGGCGGCGGGCTTCACGGTGACGCGCTCGTCCTTGTAATCCGGGAAGACGGCGCGCAGCACGTCGAGCGACGAGAGTTCGCCCCGTCCGACCGCGGCGATCGCATCCTCGACATCCTTGTGGGCCAGTCGATGCAGCGCCGGCTTGAGCGTTTCGCGGGTGAAGACCTTGCCGGCGCGCTCGAAAGTGCGCTCCAGGATACGGTGACCGAGGCCGGCATATTGCTTGCGGATCGCCATCCGCGTGGCTCGGCGGATTGCCGAACGCGCTTTGCCGGTGACGACGATCTCCTCCCAGGCAGCGGGCGGCACCTGCACGCCGGAGCGGATGATCTCCACCTCGTCGCCGTTGTTGAGCCTTGTGACCAGCGGCATGATGCGACCGTTGATCTTGGCGCCGACGGTGGTGTTGCCGATATTGGTGTGGACCGCGTAAGCAAAATCGATCGGCGTGGCGCCGCGCGGCAACGCGATCAGCTTGCCTTTCGGCGTGAAACAGAAGACCTGGTCCTGGAACAGTTCGAGCTTTGTATGTTCCAGGAATTCTTCCGGATTGTCGCCCTCGGCCAATGACTCGATGGTGTGGCGCAGCCAGGAATAGGCGTTGGACTCCTTCGGCAGCAGCTCCCCGCCCCTGCCGTCCTTGTAGAGCGCATGCGCGGCGATCCCGTATTCAGCGATTTCCTGCATCAGCTGGGTGCGGATCTGCAGCTCGATGCGCTGGCGGGACGGGCCGACGATGGTGGTGTGGATCGAGCGGTAGTCGTTCTGCTTCGGGTTGGAGATATAATCCTTGAAACGACCGGGCACGACGCGCCAGCGCGTATGGACGATGCCAAGCGCGCGGTAGCAGGATGGGATGTCGCCGACGACGATGCGGAAACCGTAGACGTCCGAAAGCTGCTCAAAGGAGAGCGACTTCGACTGCATCTTGCGAAACACCGAATAAGGCTTCTTCTGGCGACCCTTGACGAAGGCATCCTTGAGGCCGTTGGCGATCAGCAGCTCGCGCAACTCGTCCTCGATCTTCTTGATCAGGCCCTCGTTGCGGGCTTCGAGATCGGCCAGCCTCTGGGTAACGGTGTCGTAGGCCTCCGGGTTCATGTAGCGGAAGGACAGTTCCTCCAGCTCGTCTCGCATGTCCTGCATGCCCATGCGGCCGGCAAGCGGCGCATAGATGTCCATGGTCTCTTCAGAAATGCGCGCCTTCTGCTCGGCCTTCATATGCTCGAGCGTGCGCATGTTGTGCAGACGGTCGGCAAGCTTGACGAGAAGGACGCGCACGTCGTCGGAAATGGCAAGCAGCAGCTTGCGCAGGTTTTCCGCCTGCTTGGCTTTCTTGGAGACGAGGTCGAGGCGCTTCAGCTTGGTGAGGCCTTCGACCAGCCGGCCGATATCCTCGCCGAACAGTTCGTCGATCTCGGCGCGGGTGGCGGTGGTGTCCTCGATCGTGTCGTGCAGCAGGGCAACCGCGATCGTCGATTCGTCGAGATGCATGTCGGTGAGGATGGCGGCGACTTCGAGCGGGTGGGAAATATAGGGGTCGCCGCTGGCGCGCTTCTGCTGACCATGCTTCTGCATGGCATAGACATAGGCTTTGTTGAGCAGAGCTTCGTTGGCTTCGGGTTTGTATTTCTGAACCCGCTCCACGAGCTCGTATTGCCGCATCATCCTGAAAAATGTCCTCGATACCGCTTCAGTGCCTGCGAATGGGCACCGGACGAAAAGAAAATGGCGCGCCAACCGGAAAGGTTGGCGCAGCCATCATAAAACATTCAAGCAGATTAGGGCGAGAGAATGAACGAAAACTTGCTAAGCGGGTGTTTCGCTTAGTAATCGTCGCTCTTTTCCGGCGGCACGAGGCCTTCGATGCCGGCGAGCAGTTCTTCTTCCGACATCTGGTCGAAGGTGACGGTCTCTGGAGCGTCGTCTTCCTCGTCGCGATCGGAGGCGACGGCAACGCCGCCGGCAGCAATCAGCGAAGCTGGATCGGGCTCGGGCTCGTCGACTTCGACATGCTTCTGCAGCGAATGGATAAGGTCTTCCTTGAGGTCGTCCGGCGAAAGCGTCTCGTCGGCGATTTCGCGAAGAGCGACGACAGGATTCTTGTCATTGTCGCGGTCGATGGTGATCGAAGCGCCCTGCGAGATCTGGCGGGCGCGGTGGCTCGCGAGCAGGACCAGTTCGAACCGGTTGTCGACTTTGTCAATGCAATCTTCTACTGTGACACGGGCCATTGCCTGTCCTTTGATCAGTGATTTTCGGAATTGATACGCCCGATACAGGCATTGCGCGGCAAATTCAAGTTTTTCCTGATAATTGACTTTCGACAAGTGAGGCCACGCCTTCTGGGGGTGCCGGCGAAATTCAACCCCAAGCTGCTTGGATTATTGCGAATCGTGCCATAAATGACAGTTATATGAATAGTTCGTAATGTAGTGGATTATTCCGGAGATTTGGCTCGGCTTATATTGACCAGGCCTCCACCTGCCAAGCAGGTTCATAAGAAAAGGGGATGGAGACCACATGTTTGACCCAAGGGAGAAGATTGCTCTCTTCATAGACGGCGCAAATCTTTACGCTGCTTCGAAAAGCCTCGGTTTCGACATCGATTACCGGAAATTGCTGAAGGCCTTTCAAAAGCGCGGTTATCTTCTTCGCGCCTATTATTACACCGCCCTGATCGAGGACCAGGAATATTCCTCCATCCGCCCGCTGATCGACTGGCTCGACTACAACGGATACAAGGTCGTCACCAAGCCGGCCAAGGAATTTACCGACTCGATGGGCCGCCGCAAGATCAAGGGTAACATGGATATCGAACTTGCGATCGATGCCATGGAGCAGTCGGAAACCGTCGACCATCTCGTGCTGTTTTCCGGCGACGGCGACTTCACCACACTCGTCGAGGCGTTGCAGCGCAAGGGCCGCAAGGTTTCCGTGGTCTCGACCATGGCCACCCAACCGCCGATGATCGCAGACGACCTGCGCCGGCAGGCCGACCACTTCATCGACCTGGTGTCGCTGAAGGCCGAAGTCGGTCGCGATCCGTCCGAACGCCCGGCCCGGCCGGCGGAATCGGCCGAAGCCGCCGATCTCTGATCCGGCCCTTTGCCCGGATCGCCATCCGGCATTTCAAAAGAAGAATAGGCGCCCGTTTTTCGGCGGCGCCTTTTTTCGTTCTGGGGTAGAAAAGATCCATGCTTTTCGAACGCCCTTCCGACGATCTTCTCTACGATGCACTGGTCGCCCGCGACGCCTCCTATGAAGGCTTTGCTTGGGCTGCGGTGAAGACGACCGGCATTTTCTGCCGCCTGACCTGCCCGGCCCGCAAGCCGAAGCGCGAAAACACCAGTTTCTTTGAGACGATCGCCGAATGCCTTGAGGCCGGCTTCAGACCCTGCAGCCGCTGCCGGCCGATGCTGAAACTCGGCGAGGCGGATCCGATGGTGACGCGCTTGCTGACGGCGCTCGATACGGAGCCTTTTCGCCGCTGGAGCGAGGATGATGTCGTTTCCCTCGGCATCGATCCGTCGACCGCACGGCGTGCCTTCAAGCGGCAGTTCGGCATGAGTTTTCTCGAGATCGCCAGGCTCAGGCGTATGGGCAAGGCGGCAGAAACGCTGAGGCAAGGGGCGAGCGTTCTCGATGCGCAGCTTGATGCCGGTTACGAATCTGGCAGCGGCTTTCGCAGCGCCGTGACGAAGCTGTTCGGTGCGGCACCCGCCAACCTGCGGACCAAGGTGCTGCTCAGGGCTGACTGGATCGAAACGCCGATCGGGCCGATGATGGCGATCGCCGACCAGCATTGCCTGCATCTCCTCGAATTCGCCGAGCGCAAGGCGCTGCCGGCGGAAATCAAGAAACTGCAGAAATTCACCGGCAGCGGCATCGTCATGGGACGTCATCCGCCGATCGATCAGATCGAGGAGGAGCTGAAGGCCTATTTCGCCGGCGAGGACCGGGGGTTCAAGACGCGGATTGCCGGGCACGGATCGCCATTTCAACGGCAGGTCTGGGAGGCATTGCGGGCAATCCCGGCCGGGGTGTCCACGACCTATGGGGCGGTCGCCGCCGAACTCAACCTCCCCTCCTCCACCCGCGCGGTGGCGGGCGCCAACGGCGCCAACCAGATCGCCATCGTCATCCCCTGCCACCGCCTGATCGGCGCCGACGGCAGCCTCACCGGTTACGGCGGCGGGCTGTGGCGCAAGCGCTGGCTGCTGGAGCATGAGCGGCGGATGACGGTGAGGAACAGCTAGCTACGTTCGCGGTATTGCGGATGCGACCCCCCTCTGCCCTGCCGGGCATCTCCCCCACAAGGAGGGAGATTACAAGTGGGATGACCGCCGCTCCCAACGTTTCGTGGCAGAGAGTGAGACCTCAGAGAGAGCCGTGAGCACGCCGCCAGCTGATCTCCCCCCTTGTGGGGGAGATGCCCGGCAGGGCAGAGGGGGGTGGCGGCGCCCGCCAATCTCACGTCGATGCCGGCTCGGACAGCTGAAGCCCCGACTGCGACTGGCGCTTTATCTTGTTGGCGCGGAAGATCGCCTCGATGATCAAGGACAGCGGCAGGCCGATGAAGAACGGGATGAAGAAATAGATGACCCGGAAGGCCACCAGCGAGCCGATCGAGGCTTGGTCCCCCATGACGTGGCGAACCGTCGCCTCGAGTACACCGAGACCGCCCGGCGCATGGGTGATCAGTATCGCCAGGTTGGCGAGCACGAAGGCGGTCGCCGCCTTGAGATAGCTGACATCCGCCGTGGCAGCCATGACCTCGCGAAGGCAGGCGGAGACCAGCACGAAATTGATCGTGCCGATCACCACCTGGGCTATTGCGATCTTCAGCGTCGGCATTTCGAAGGTCCATGCGCGGATTTTGAGCGGCGTGCGGACGAAGGCGGCGAGCGTCAGGTAGGCGGCTGTTGCGGCAAGGCAGGCAACACCGATCGTGACGATCACGGTTTCGCTCAAACCCAGCACCGCCGCGGCATCCTTCGGATTGATGACCATGACGATGCCCGACAGCACGGCCATGCCGATACCGACGGTAACGCCCGACAGCAGAACGATTTTCGCCACGTCCTCGGTGCTCATGCCCCAATGCGCATAATAGCGGTAGCGTAGCGCGCCGCTGCTCAAGCCCGCAAGACCGACGCTCTGGCCGATCGACAGCGCGATGAACGAGGCAAGCCCAATCTTTGGATAGGCGAGGTCGTTCTTCACATAACGCACGCCGGCCCAATCGAAGCCCGAGAGGCAGAGATAGGAACCGAAGGCAAAAAGGAGTGCCATCAGGAGGTTGAAGGTGGGGATGGCGCGGACGGATTCGACGATGTCGGAGACCGAGTATTCGCGAAAGGTGTGATACAGGAGATAACCGGCGGCACTGACGCCGATCACCAGCATGCCATAGGTGAGGATTTTCTTTCGCGTCATTGCCCCGTTGCCCCGTTGCCCCGTTGCCCATTGCCCGCTCGCGCTCAGAGATGAAAAACGAACGGGCGAAGGCGGATTTTGTTCCTAGGGCGGGATTTTACAGCCGCTCGATGATCCGCGAAAAGGCGGGATCGTTGGGATTATATCCGCGCGCAGGGCTGCGGAAGCCCGCCTCGGTCTCGGTCAGATCGCTGATATCGTCGACATGAAACAGACGCCACCCGGTACCCGTTCCGGCAATCTGCCAGGCGCTGAGGGCAAGAGCGCCCTCGCCGACATAACCGAGGATATGCGGCCGCACCCTGCGCTTTACGTCCTTGTAGCGGAGTTCGATGATCCGCCGCCGCTCGATCGCATCGATGATGATATCCGGATAATTTGTCTTCCGCACGAGAACTCCCTGGTGTCTCCCTTAACGGCCGGGAGTCAGGGAAGTTCACGATCGATATACGGCGAAAATGGCTTCGGCGGGAGCTGCGCGGTTGATCAGTTCGACTTCAGAAGCCGCGACTTCTGGCGGTTCCAGTCGCGTTCCTTCTCGGTCTCGCGCTTATCGTGCAGCTTTTTGCCCTTGGCGAGCGCGAGTTCGAGCTTGGCGCGGCCCTTTTCGTTGAAATAGATCTTCAACGGCACCAGCGTCATGCCCTCACGATTGATGCCAACGCGCAGGCGATTAATCTCGCGCTTCGACAGGAGAAGCTTGCGGCGGCGGCGCGGTTCGTGATTGAAACGGTTGGCCTGCAGGTATTCCGGCAGATGCGAGTTGATCAGCCAAATTTCGTTACCCTCGTCCGATGCGTAGGATTCGGCAATGTTGGCCTTGCCTTCGCGCAACGCCTTGACCTCGGTCCCGGTCAGGACCAGGCCGGCCTCATAGGTATCCAGGATTTCATAGTTGTAGCGGGCCTTGCGGTTCTCCGCGACAATCTTGTTGACCGTGCGCTGGCTGCCTTTGGGGGCCATGGGTGTATTCCGTTTCCGCCCTTTATCCGAAAACAAATCCCCGCCCATGGGCAATGAGCGGGGTTGGTTACCTATGTAATGCGGCGGATGCCGAAAGTGAAGCGGCGAGCGCTGACGTCTCTCAGTTCAGCAGCCCGGCATGGCGCAGCGCAGAGTCGATCGCCGCCTCGGTTGCCGGCTCCAGCGTCGAGACCAGCGGCGAGCGGACCGTGCGGTTCATGCCGCGGGTCCTGTGGAGTCCGTATTTGGCGCCGCAGAGGCCGGGTTCCAGGAAGATCGCCTTGTGCAGCGGCATCAGGCGGTCCTGGTATTCAAGCGCCTTGGCATAATCGCCGACAAGCGTCGCCGCCTGGAATTCCGCACAGAGGCGCGGCGCGACATTGGCCGTCACCGAGATGCAGCCGACGCCGCCATGGGCATTGAAGCCGAGCGCTGTCGCATCTTCCCCCGAGAGCTGCACGAAATCATTGCCGCAGGTGATGCGCTGTTCCGAGACACGCTCGATCTTGCCGGTCGCATCCTTGACGCCGACGATGTTTCGGTGCGCTTTCACCAATGCGCCCATCGTTTCCGGCGACATGTCGATAACCGAACGCGGCGGGATGTTGTAGATGATGATCGGCAGCTTCGTCGCTTGGGCGATCGCCGAGAAATGGGCGATCAGGCCCTTCTGGGTCGGCTTGTTGTAATAGGGCGTCACGACCAGGACGGCATCGGCGCCTGCCTTTTCGGCATGCACGGCCAGCTCGACGGCTTCACGGGTGTTGTTGGAGCCGGCGCCGGCGATCACGGGAACCCGCTTTTTGGCCACTTCGATACAGAGTTCCACGACGCGCTTGTGCTCGTCATGGCTGAGCGTCGGCGATTCACCGGTGGTGCCGACTGGCACCAGTCCGCTGCTGCCTTCGACGATCTGCCAATCCACATGCGCGGCAAAAGCCTGCTCGTCCACTGCGCCATCGGCCGTGAACGGGGTAACCAGGGCGGGCATCGATCCCTTGAACATGCAATACTCCCAGTCGGCAACGTTCATTCTGCTGCCGCAATCCATGACTATGAGGGACGTTCAGGACATTTGGACGGGCAGCGACGCAGCCGATCTTTTCCAGAAAGCCTCTCAGGTCGCGCACCATAAAGCGGCGGGAAAGCGACGACAAGCGCAAGTGCCAGGGATTTCATATGGAATCTCATATAAGAAACCGCGCATTTTCATAAACGTGGTAAGCTTTCGTTAATGTGGCTGGCGGCTAATAAGGGGACGACATATTTTCGCGAGTTACCGGATGTACAGGCCTGTTCTGATCCTCGCAGCACTGGGGCTCGGCGCTGTGAGCATGCATGCATTTGCCGCATCGCTTCCCGAGAGCATGGCGCCCCTCCCCTATGTGAAGCCCGAAAACCCGGTCGCGATCACCATGCCCGCCGCGATGCCCGCGCCTGTTGCAACTCCCGTGCCTGACGTCACCGGCACGATCCCGAGAACCGATCCGCTGGTCGTTGCCCCGCAGTTGAAAGCCGGGCTCGACGCACTTGCAGGCAACGACATCGCCGCCGCCCTTGCCACGCGGAATGGTCTCGCCGAAGGTTCGCTCGACCGGCATATCCTCACCTGGGCTATCGCCACATCCGGCGCGCCGGGCGTGCCGTCGGGCGAGATCGCGGCGGCCCAGACGGAGTTGAAGGGCTGGCCGGGGC
>NZ_JALBGW010000171.1:0-9713 GCF_023006485.1 Neorhizobium sp. BETTINA12A | reverse complement strand
GGCAATCGCGGCGGCGACGATGCTTCGGGAGCGGGTCGTGCCGTCTGGGTTCTGCGCGCAGGCGCGCCGACGCGAGTACAGGTCGAGACCGGCCCCAGCGACGGCCAGTTCACGGTGCTGAAATCCGGTGAGATCAAGCAAGGCGATCTGCTGATCACGGACGCTGTCGCCCGGGCGAGCTGAGGAGGGTTTCGATGAGGCTCCCTCCCATCATCGCCTTCAGGCAGGTTTCGAAATTCTACGGGCACGGCGAAGCGACGATCCGTGCCCTCGATCATATCGACCTGTCGATCACGGCGGGCGAGTTCGTGTCGATCATGGGTCCGTCCGGTTCCGGCAAGTCGACCGCGATGAACATCATCGGCGGGCTCGACGTGCCTTCATCCGGCGAATACCTGTTCCAGGGCATTCCGACGAGCGGCTTCGACCGCGCCCAGCTGACACTTTTACGCCGGCATATGCTCGGCTTCGTGTTCCAGGGGTTCAATCTTCTAGCCCGCACGTCCGCGGTCGAAAATGTCGAGCTGCCGCTCGTCTATCGGGGTATGGATCACCGCGAACGGCGCAAACGTGCGATGGTTGCGCTGGAACAGGTGGGCCTCAAGGGCCGCGAAGGGCACACGACCCAGGAACTGTCCGGCGGGCAGCAGCAGCGCGTGGCGATCGCGCGCGCCATCGTCACCGATCCCGCCGTGCTACTGGCCGACGAACCGACCGGTAATCTCGACACCAGGACCAGCGCCGAGATCATGGAGCTGATCACCCGGCTCAATCGCGACAACGGCATTACCGTGATCATGGTCACCCACGAGGAGGACATCGCCGCCTATGGTAAGCGGCTGCTGCGCTTCGTCGACGGGCATCTCGCCTCGGATCAGGCGCAGGCGAAGGAGCACGACCATGTTCTTTGAGACGACGAAACTGGCCTGGCGGGCGATCAGCCGCAACATGCTGCGCTCCTTCCTGACCGTGCTCGGCGTGGTGATCGGCGTTGCGGCTGTCATCGCCATGGTCACGGTCGGCAACGGCACGACGGCGAAGGTCCAGGCCGAGCTTTCTCGCCTCGGCACCAACACGCTGTTCGTCCGCCCGGGCCAATGGGGGCCGGGACGTGCCAGCAGCGAGGCCAAGCGCTTCAACGACAAGGATGTCCGGGCGATCCAGGAGCAGGTGACCGGGCTTCGCGCCGTGGCGCCCGTGAACCGTGGCACCGCGACCGTGATTGCCGGCGGTGCCAACCATTCGTCCAGCGTGATCGGCACCAACAACGATTATCTGATCGCCCAGGACTGGGATCTGTCGCTCGGCCGGTCGTTCCTCGCCAGCGAGGACCGTGGCAGCCAGGCCGCCTGCATCATCGGCGAGACGGTACGCAAGGAACTTTTTGGCGCAGCCAACCCGGTCGGGCAGAACATCCGCGTCAGCAATGTCGCCTGCCCGGTGGTCGGCGTGCTCGCCGTCAAGGGCCAGTCCGGCATGGGCGACGACCAGGACGACACGGTCATCATGCCGTTGAAACTGCACCAGCGGCGGATCGGCGGGACGACGACGATCAGCAGTATCATCCTGTCGGCGCAGGATGGTGTGGCAACCGAAAAAGTCCAGTCGGATGTCGAAAGCCTGCTGCGCGAACGGCGCAGGATTGCGGTTGGCCGCGATGACGACTTCTCGGTCAACGATATGTCGCAGATCGCCGCGGCGATGACCGGCACGACGGTGCTGCTGACCGGGCTGCTCGGTGCCGTCGCGGCCGTGAGCCTGCTGGTCGGCGGCATCGGCATCATGAACATCATGCTGGTTTCGGTCACCGAACGCACCCGCGAGATCGGCATTCGCCTCGCGATCGGTGCCCTTGAGCGGCAGGTGCTGACCCAGTTCCTCGTCGAGGCGGTGATGCTGTCGATCTTCGGCGGCGTCAGCGGCATAATTGCCGGCCTGGCGCTTGCCTATGGCGTGGTGACTTTCCTCGGCGTGCCTTTTGTCGCGAGCCCGACGATCATCCTGCTTGCCTTTGCCTTCTCGGCGGCGATCGGCATGGTGTTCGGCTATTTTCCGGCCCGGCGTGCGGCGCAGCTCAATCCGATCGAAGCCCTCCGCCACGAATAGGCGGCGGCGGTCCCCTTGGGTCTGTCGCCGGTAACATTGACGTTGGCCTGATATATCACGTGCGGTTGCCATTCCAAATGCGACATGGCATCCTGTGATATATCAGAGAGGATGAGATGCATGGCATCCGAGGCAGAATCGCTAAGCCGACAGGCCTATCACCGGCTCGAAAACCTCATTGTCACCCTTCAACTGCCGCCCGGCGCGCTGGTTACGGAAAAGCAGCTCATCGGCCTTGCGGGCCAAGGCCGCACACCGGTGCGCGAAGCAATCCAGAAACTCGAATGGCAGGGATTGATGCGGGTGCGCCCGCGCGTCGGACTGCAGGTCACCGAGATCATCGAGGGCGACCACGAAAACATCATGCAGGTGCGCCGCCAGCTTGAGCCGGTTGCAGCAGCCCTGGTGGCGGAACATGCCAGCGATGAGCAGCGCAGCGCCCTGCTCGACTGCGCCAAGGCAATGGGTGCCGCAGCGGCGACCGGTGACATTCACGGCTTCCTGGATGCCGACAAGCGTTTTGACGAGACCCTCGAGGAGGCCTGCCCCAACCGGTTCCTGACCTCGGCGCTGGCGCCGCTCCAGACCCATTCGCGGCGGCGGTGGTTTTCGACGGCCTCTATCGAACGGCTGGATCAGGCGGTGACCCAGCATGTCGCCGTCATCCGCGCCATCCGGGCGAGCGACGTCGAAGCGGCACGAAGAGCGATGGAGACACTCCTCGCCTATCTGCCGAATTCATGAGGTAATCAGGCGTGGACTTCGGCTTCGCGCTGCTTTGCGAGCGCAGCGAGATCCGCAGGCTTCAGTTCGACCGACTCGCCGCAGCCGCAGGCAGACGTCTGGTTGGGATTGACGAAGGTGAAGCCTGAGCGCATCTGCGTGACTTCGAAATCCATCTGGGTGCCGAGGAGATAAAGCACGGCGGAAGGTTCGATCCAGACGCTCGCGCCGTCGTGCTCGATCATGTCGTCCTTCGCATTCGGCTCGGTGACGAGATCGACCGTGTATTCCATGCCGGCACAGCCGCCCTTCTTGATCCCCACACGCAGGCCCTTGGCCTCCGTTCCGGAATTGGCAACGAGCTGTTTGACGCGCGTCGCAGCGGCATCGGTCATGGTCATAATGGCGAAGCCCATAGGCTCATTCTCCTTCCGCACGCGGATTCAAGGTCCGGAGTTTCACGATTCAAATGTAGTACCGACCGATTAATCGATCAATACCAACCGACAGCCACCTGGGCTTCTTCGGACATGCGCTCCGGCGTCCACGGCGGATCGAAGGTCATCTCGACTTCGACGCCGGACACGCCTTCTACGGCGCCGACGGCGTTTTCCACCCAGCCCGGCATTTCGCCGGCGACCGGGCAGCCTGGCGCTGTCAGCGTCATCAGGATCTTCACCATGCGGTCGTCCTCGATGTCGATCTTATAGATCAGACCGAGTTCGAAGATGTCGGCGGGGATTTCCGGATCATAGACCGTTTTCAGCGCTCCGATCACGTCGTCGCTCAATCGCGCCAACTCATCGGCCGGAATAGCGGATTGGATCAGTCCTTCGCGGGCGTCCCACTTCAATTCCGTTTCATCGGCGGCCATGGCAATAGTCCTCAAGCAAAGAAATTTCGCGCGTAGTCGAGCGCATCGGCCAGCGCATCCACTTCGGCACGGGTATTATACATGCCGAACGATGCCCTGCATGTGGAGGTGACGCCGAAGCGCTTCAAGAGCGGCATGGCGCAATGGGTGCCGGCGCGAACCGCAACACCCTTACGGTCGATCACCATCGAGACGTCATGGGCGTGGATGCCGGCAAGCTCGAAGGAAAAGATGCCGCCCTTGCCGGGCGCATTGCCGATGATCCGCAGCGAGTTGATGGCGCGCAGGCGTTCGGCAGCGTAAGCGGCGAGATCCGCCTCGTGGCGGGCGATCGCGGCGCGGCCGATCTTGTCCATATAATCCAGCGCGTAACCGAGCCCGATCGCCTGGACGATCGGCGGCGTACCCGCCTCGAAACGATGCGGCGGATCGTTGTAAGTGACGATATCCTCGGTGACGTCAACGATCATCTCGCCGCCGCCCTGGAACGGCCGCATCTCCCTCAGCCGGTCCGACTTGCCGTAAAGCACGCCGATGCCGGACGGACCGTAGAGCTTGTGGCCGGTCATCACGTACCAATCGCAATCGATGTCGCGGACATCGACCGGCATGTGCACGGCGCCCTGGCTGCCGTCGATCAGGACCGGAATGCCGCGCTCATGGGCGATGCGGCAGACTTCCTTGACCGGAACCACGGTGCCGAGCGCGTTCGACATATGGGTGATGGCGACGAGCTTGGTCTTTTCGGTGAGGGACTTCTCGAAATCCTCGATATGAAAGGCGCCCTCGTCGTCGACCGGCACCCAGACGAGCTTGGCGGCCTGCCGCTCGCGGATGAAATGCCAGGGCACGATATTGGAATGGTGCTCCATGATCGTCACGACGATCTCGTCGTCGGCACCGATATTCGGCATGCCCCAGCCGTAGGCGACGGTGTTGATCGCCTCGGTCGAATTCTTGGTGAAGACGATCTCGTCCACCGAACCGGCATTCAGGAACCGGCGCACCTTTTCGCGCGACGCCTCATAGGCTTCGGTCGCGGCATTCGAGAGGAAATGCAGGCCGCGATGGACGTTCGCATATTCGCTGGAATAGGCGTGGCTGATCGCGTCGATCACCACCTGCGGCTTCTGGGCCGAGGCGCCGTTGTCGAGATAGACCAGCGGCTTGCCGTGCACCATCGTCGACAGGATCGGAAAGTCCCGGCGGATCGCTTCCACATCGTAGGTCGTCGAGGGTGCACTCTGGTCCATATCAGGCCCCTTTTCAGGCATGCTTTTCAAGCCAGGCCGAGATGACGCCTTCCAGCGCCTCGACCAGCTTTTCTTCCTCGAGTTCCTCGACGATCTCGGCAACGAAGGCGTTGACTAGCATGGCCCGTGCCTTGTTTTCCGGAACGCCGCGCGCCATCAAATAGAAGAGATGGCTGCTCTCGATATCGGCAACCGTCGCGCCATGGCCGCAGACCACGTCGTCCGCGAAGATTTCGAGCTCGGGCTTGGCCGAAAACCCGCCATCGTCGGTCAACAGAAGCGTGTTGCAGGACATCTTGGCGTCGGTCTTCTGGGCATCCGGAGCGACCCGGATCATGCCCTGGAAAACGCCGTTGGCGCGGTCGAACACGACGTTGCGGATGATCTCCGTCGAGTTGGTGTTCGGCACGTTGTGGCCGAGAACCAGCGTCACGTCGGTGTGGCTTTCGGCGCCGAGCAGGTTGACGCCGCGCAGCGTCAGTTCGGCACCTTCGCCGGCCACGTCGATACGCAGTTCCTGGCGCACCAGCTTGCCGCCGGCATTGATGACGAAAAGGCGCAGCTTAGCATCGGTGCCGAGCTTTACGCGGATCTGGCCGAGATGGGTGTCGGCGGCACCCTGCTGCTGCAGGATGATCCAGGTGATGTCAGCGCCATCCTCCAGCGCGATGTCACTGATGGAAGACACGAGCGCTGAACCTTCAGCCACCGACCGGTGACGCTCGATGATCGTCGCCTTGGAAGCGGCGCCGAAGGAGACCGGGAAGCGCGTATGAACCTGGCCGGCGCCGTGCAGCGCCTGCAGTTCGATCGGCGCATCCAGTTCCATATTGGCCGGAACGGTGACCGCGTAACCATCACGCACGAAGCTGCCGTTGATGCGGCCGATCGCGTCGTCCTTGTCGAGCGCCGTCAGACCGGCAGCGGCCGAGCCGTCTGCGAGACTGTCCTTGAAAAGCGTGATCTCGACGCCGTCAACGGCAGCCTTCGCGTCGGCTTCACCCTGCAGGATCGAAAGCACCTTCGAGCCCTCGACCAGCGGCGCGATCGGATCAATGGCGGAAACCAGCGTCACTTCGGGGACGCTACGCAGCAGGTTCTTGAGGTCGGTATAATGCCAGGCCTCGATGCGGCGGGTCGGCAGGCCGGACTTCTTGAGGTCGTCCAGAAGCCTGTCCCGCGTGCCGATCACGGCGCCATTGCCCGGCAGTTCGCCGATCTGCGTGCCGAAGGCTTCGACCAACGCGGTTTCTGCAGCCGTGAGGCGGCTTGTCGTCTGCATGTTCATGACAACATCCTTCCCTTCGGGCCGCTTAAGCCGCTTCTCCGATGATATCGGCATAGCCGTTCTCTTCCAGCTCAAGCGCAAGCGCCTTGTCGCCGGAGCGGATGATCTGGCCCTTGTAGAGTACGTGGACCGTGTCCGGCACGATGTAGTCGAGCAGGCGCTGGTAATGGGTGATGACGATCGTGGCGCGGTCCGGCGACTTCAGAGCGTTGACGCCATCGGCAACGATCTTCAGCGCGTCGATGTCGAGGCCGCTATCGGTTTCATCGAGGATGCAAAGTTTTGGCTCGAGCAGCGCCATCTGCAGGATTTCAGCGCGCTTCTTCTCGCCGCCGGAGAAACCGACGTTGAGCGGACGGCGCAGCATGGCCTGGTCGATCTTCAGCTTCTCGGCGGCTTCCTTGACGCGGCGGATGAAGTCCGGCGTCGTCAGTTCCGCCTCGCCGCGCGCCTTGCGCTGCTCGTTCATCGCAACCTTCAGGAACTGCATGGTGGCGACGCCCGGAATTTCGAGCGGGTACTGGAAGGCGAGGAAGATGCCCTTGGACGCACGTTCGGCCGGGTCGAGTTCCAGGATGCTCTCGCCGTTATAGAGGATATCGCCCTCGGTGACTTCGTAATCCTGGCGGCCTGCGAGGATATAGGACAGTGTCGACTTGCCGGAGCCGTTCGGGCCCATGACGGCAGCAACTTCACCGGCTTTCACGGTGAGGTTCAGGCCGCGGATGATCTCGGTGCCGTCTTCGGCGATACGGGCGTGCAGGTTCTTGATCTCAAGCATGTTTCTTATCCTTCCGGATTTATTCGGTGACGCGTCAGTGCGCGATATTCGGACAGCGGGCCATCAGCCCACGGAGCCTTCGAGCGAGATGCCGATCAGCTTCTGGGCCTCGACGGCGAATTCCATCGGCAACTGCTGGATGACGTCCTTGACGAAGCCGTTGACGATCAGGGCGATGGCTTCCTCTTCGGGAATGCCGCGCTGCATGACGTAGAACTTCTGGTCCTCGGAAATCTTCGAGGTCGTCGCTTCGTGCTCGATCTGTGCCGATGCGTTCTTCACGTCGATATAGGGCACGGTGTGGGCACCGCACTGGTCGCCGATCAGGAGCGAGTCGCAATTGGTGAAGTTGCGGGCATTTGAAGCCCGGCGGTTGATCGACACCTGTCCGCGATAGGTGTTGTTCGAATTGCCGGCGGAAATACCCTTCGAAATGATGCGGCTCGACGTGTTCTTGCCGAGATGGATCATCTTGGTGCCGCTGTCGATCTGCTGATAGCCGTTGGAAACGGCGATCGAATAGAACTCGCCGCGGCTATCGTCGCCGCGAAGAATGCAGCTCGGATATTTCCAGGTGATCGCCGAACCGGTCTCGACCTGCGTCCACGAGATCTTCGAGCGGGTGCCGCGGCAATCGCCGCGCTTGGTGACGAAGTTGTAGATGCCGCCCTTGCCCTGGGCGTCGCCCGGGTACCAGTTCTGCACCGTCGAATACTTGATCTCCGCATCGTCGAGAGCGATGAGTTCGACCACGGCGGCGTGAAGCTGGTTCTCGTCGCGCTGCGGCGCCGTGCAGCCTTCGAGGTAGGAAACGTAAGCGCCTTCCTCGGCGATGATCAGCGTGCGCTCGAACTGGCCGGTATTCTTTTCGTTGATGCGGAAATAGGTGGACAGCTCCATCGGGCACCGCACGCCCTTCGGCACGAAGACGAAGGAACCGTCGGTGAACACGGCGGCGTTCAGGGTCGCATAGAAATTGTCCGAAGTCGGAACGACCGAGCCCAGATATTTCTTGATCAGCTCAGGATGTTCGCGAATCGCCTCGGAGATCGACATGAAGATCACGCCGGCCTTCTGCAGTTCCTTCTTGAAGGTCGTCACGACCGAAACCGAGTCGAAGACGGCGTCGACGGCGACCCGCGGCGTTTCAACGCCAGCCAGAATCTCCTGTTCGCGCAGCGGAATGCCGAGCTTCTCGTAGACCCTCAACAGTTCCGGGTCGACGTCTTCGAGCGACTTCGGGCCGGCGCTGCTTTTCGGAGCTGCGTAATAATAGAGATCGTTGAAGTTGATCTTCGGATATTCGACGCGCGCCCAGGTGGGCTCTTCCATGGTCAGCCAGCGACGATAGGCGTCGAGACGCCATTCCAGCATCCATTCCGGCTCCTGCTTCTTGGCCGAGATGAAACGGATGATATCTTCCGAAAGACCCTTTGGCGCCTTGTCCACTTCGATGACGGTTTCAAAACCGTATTTGTACTGGTCCACATCGATTAGGCGAACCTGATCGATTGTTTCCTGCACGGCAGCCATGTTCATACTCCAATTCTTGCCGGTTCAAATTCCGGCAATTCTTGTCATCAATCCGGGGGACAGTTGCCTCCCTTATGTAGGCGCCAGAAGGCGGTTTTCACACCTTTTGGCAAGCGGAAATTTGCGCATCCGCATTTTTGGAAGCGGTCACGCCGCCTCGCCCGCCGGTTTTCGCCGGCCGGCAATCTTGGCGAAGGCGGCCAGCGCCCGCGCGATATCATCTTCCGTCGTGTCGACGCCGAGCGAAATCCGCAAAGCACCGAGCTTCGGATCATGCCCCATCGCCGTCAGAACATGGCTTTCGCCGACTTTTCCCGCCGAGCAGGCGGAGCCGGCGGACAGCGCGATACCTTCGAGATCGAAAGCGATCTGCCCGGTTTCCGATTTCAGCCCCGGCAAAGTGAAAAAGCAGGTATTCGCCACACGCAGAACTCCCTCGCCATGGATGATCGCATCCGGGGCAGCCTGGCGCATTCCCGCTTCCAGCCGGTTGCGCAACTCTTCGATCCCGGCATTGCGGTCATGAAGGTTTTCACGCACGGCCTGGGCCGCTGCACCGAACCCGACGACGGCATGGAAATTTTCCGTGCCGGACCGATGGCCCTTTTCCTGGCCGCCGCCGCGGATGAGCGGTTTCGGCATCAGCACTTCGCCGCGCGAAACGAGTGCGCCGACGCCCTTCGGACCGCCGATCTTGTGCGACGACAGGATCAGGAAATCCGCATCCAGCGCATTGATGTCCACCGGAATACGGCCGACCGCCTGCACGACGTCCACCACCATCAGGCCGCCACGGGCATGGGCGATCGCCGCAACGTCTGCCACGGGCTGAACAATGCCGGTCTCGTTATTGACCAGCATGACAGCGACCATCGGCATGCCGACGCTCCGGTCGTGTTCGGCCAGCAGCGCCTCAAGTGCGGAAAGATCGACGATACCCGCCGGCGTGACCGGCACTTCGGTCACCTGGGCCGGATCGAAACGACCGCCTTCGCGGATCGCCGGATGCTCGATCGCAGAGACATAGACACGGCTCATCGCCAAAGGCGCCCGGCCCATCCGGAAATCCGGGGTCAGCACGTGATTGGCAGCTTCCGTCGCGCCGCTGACGAAGGTCACATGCGCCGGCTCTGCACCGACCAGCGCCGCCACCTG
>NZ_JALBGW010000170.1:0-9763 GCF_023006485.1 Neorhizobium sp. BETTINA12A | reverse complement strand
GGCGGAATTCGCGCGCCTGGCCATCGCGCGCGGTGATCGCGGCACCGACGCGGAGCGCGGTGGCATCATGCAAAAAACTGTATTCAGCGGTCGTCGGGAAACCGAACAGCAGGTCGGAGATTGCCGACAGGGCGGAGGATTTTCCGGCCTCGTTCGGTCCGTAGATCACATGCAATCTGGCATCCGGGCGGAAGGTCAGTGTCCGGTCGGTCAGCGCGCCGTAGCGCAGAATATCGAGGCGATTAAAACGCATGGATCAGCCAGCCCTCGCCGCACGCGAGAGCAGGAGATCGCGGGCCTCGGCCAGCAGCGCTTCGGCATCGTCGCCAAGCGCCAGGTCGCCCGCTCCGATGCCGCCCGGCAGGCGGGCGGTGATCTCGGCGATCTTGGCGTTGGCATCGGCGACCAGTTCAGGGGCGAAGCCGCCCATCGGAATGAGGCCTTGAAGGCCGAGCATGTCGGTCGCGACGCTCGTCCCGTTGATTGCCGGTTCGAGCCGCGGTTCCAGCTTTTCGAGCCAGATATCCTGATGGGAGCGGTGGCAGGCCGCCTGCACCTCATCGCGAAAATCCTCGGCGCGGGCCATGACTTCGTTGCGGAAGCGGCTTTTGCCCGTCAGACGGATGCGCAGCGCCAGCGGCCGACCTTCCATCCGCTCGACGACATCTTCCAGCGCATTCTCGATGCGGCGCAGGATCGCCGGGATGTTGTCGTCCGGCTCGACCGCGACGACGAGTTCGGCAAAGCGGGCGCTGTCGGTGATGATCCGCTCATGGGTGATACGACCGTCCTCGACGGTCACCAATACCGCGCCTTTCGCCCCCTGCTCGCGGATCGAGCGGCCCTGGAGATTGCCGGGGAAGACAACCAGCGGGTCTTCGGCGACGATCTCGAAATCATGAACATGGCCGAGCGCCCAGTAGTCGTAACCGCGCGAGCGCAGATCCTCGACCGAACACGGCGCATAGGGCGCGTGCGGCTCGCGGCCGGTGAGCGAGGTGTGCAGCACGCCGATGTTGAACCAACCCGCTTCCGGCTTAGGATAGGCCAGCGACAGGTTATCGACCGCCGAGCGCTCGGCAAAACCCTGGCCGTGCAGCGCAACCTTCAAATGATCGAGCTTGAAGCTGCCCGGCTTGTTGACCGGGAACTCGCTGACATTCTTCGGCAGGGTAATCGTCTTGGTGATGACGCTTTCGGCGTCGTGATTGCCCTTCAGCAGGAAGACCGGAATGTCGGCGCGTTCCAGCCGCGCCACTTCGCGGTTGAAGAACAGGCCGATCTTGTTGTCCTTCCAGTCGCCGTCATAGACGTCGCCGGCGACGATGAAGAAGTCGACCTTGCGTTCGACCGCCTGGTCGACCAGGCCTGAAAACGCCCTGCGGCTCGCCTCGATGAACAGTTCGGCGATGGCAGCGTCCTTCAGCGCCAGCCCCTGGAAGGGACTGCCGAGATGCAGGTCGGCGGCGTGAATGAATCGGAAGGAGGTCATCGAATCGCTTGTTTTGATTGCCGGAGCTGATCAGGTGTTTTAGGCAAATGCCGGGCACGAAGGAAGCTCAGGGTTCCGCAGCCTGTGGATAGCCCAATCTTATTCGGAGGACATCATGAGAAACCACGCGTTCGGACGCACATCCTTCACCGTCAGCGAGATCGGTTTCGGCGCCTGGCAGATCGGCGGCTCCTGGGGCGACGTCAGCGAAACGGACGGGGCCAAGGCGCTGGAAGCGGCGCTCGATGCCGGCGTCACCTTCGTCGACACCGCCGACGTTTATGGCGATGGCCGTTCGGAAAAAATCATTGCCGGCGTCCTGAAATCGCGCGGCGGCAATCGGCCGATGGTCGCCACCAAGGCCGGCCGTCGTCTCAGCCCGCATGTGGCCAACGGCTATACCAAGGCCAATCTCGAAGGCTTCATCGACCGCAGCCTCAAGAATCTCGAAATCGACAGCCTCGACCTCGTGCAGCTCCACTGCCCACCGACCGAAGTCCTCTATCGCCCGGAGGTTTTTGGCGCGCTCGACGATCTGCGCCGTGCCGGCAAGATCAGGAATTACGGGGTCAGCGTCGAGAAGGTCGAGGAAGCGCTGAAGGCGATCGAATATCCCGACGTCACCAGCATCCAGATCATCTACAACATCTTTCGCCAGCGCCCGGCGGACCTGTTCTTCAGGGAGGCCAAGCAGAAGAACGTCGCGGTCATCGTCCGCGTGCCGCTCGCAAGCGGGCTGCTGTCGGGCAAGATCACCCGCGATACGGCGTTCGCCAAGGACGACCATCGCAACTTCAACCGGCATGGCGATGCCTTCGATGTCGGCGAGACTTTTGCCGGCGTACCGTTCGAAGTCGGTCTCCAGGCGGTCGAGGAAGTCCGCAAGCTGGTGCCACGGGGAGCGTCGATGGCGGCTTTCGCGCTGAAATGGATCCTGATGAACGAGGCGGTCACCGTCATCATTCCCGGCGCCCGCAACGAGGCGCAGGCCAGGGGCAACGCTGCGGCGGCAGAGCTTGCCGCACTTTCGGCCGAAGTGATGACCGCGACCAAGGAAATCTATGCACGACTGGTTGCTCCGCACGTGCATCAGCGCTGGTAGGAACGCCGAGCTGCCGTCACGCAGCATGCAGCCCCGTGACAGCGGATGACAGTTTTCACATCCAGCGTTGTGATTGGCAGCGATTTGCGACTCGTAAAAAAGGCCCGGGAAAAACCCGGGCCTTTTCAAAATATGAGACTGTAACAGGATGCCTCGAAGGCAGCGCGTTAGCTGTTGACTGCGTCCTTCAGGCCCTTACCGGCCGAGAACTTCGGCACGTTACGTGCCGGGATGTCGACTTCGGCGCCGGTCGACGGATTACGACCCTTGGACGCTTCGCGACGGGAAACGGAGAAGCTGCCGAAACCGGCAAGACGGATATCGCCGCCCTTCTTCAGTTCAGCCTGTACGGTCTCAAAAACGGCGTCTACAGCGGATGCGGCATCAGCCTTAGAGAGGCCGGCCTTCTCGGCCACTGCGGATACCAACTCATTCTTATTCATGTTTCCACCCCTTTCAAACGGTTTTGGAACGACTCATGTAATCGGGGCAGACAATAGTCAGGCGCCCGCCCGTGGCAACCCAAAAGCTCCGCAATCGCCTGAAAAACAAGGGGTGCGCGTTATTTTTCACAAAAAAAGCCGGCGTTGTGCCGGCTTTTTTCATTGCTGGTGCCAATTTGGCATAACCAAAAGACTATCGATCAGTGCGCTATGGTTACGCCTGCGTCGTCCACACCTTCGACCGTGGTGATCAGCGGCGTTTCCACCGTGCCATCCCATTCGATCGCTTCCGGCTGACGGACGAGCGCGTGACGGATCACCTCGCCCATGCGGGAAACCGGAATGATCTCCATGTTGTTCTTCACGTTGTCCGGAATCTCGGCCAGATCCTTGGCGTTTTCTTCCGGGATCAGAACGGTCTTGATGTTGCCGCGAAGGGCGGCAAGCAGCTTTTCCTTGAGGCCGCCGATCGGCAGCACACGGCCGCGAAGGGTGATCTCACCCGTCATCGCCACGTCCTTGCGGACCGGGATGCCGGTCATGATCGAGACGATTGCGGTCGCCATGCCGACGCCGGCCGACGGTCCGTCCTTCGGGGTTGCCCCTTCCGGCACGTGAACGTGGATGTCCGACTTGTCGAAGCGCGGCGGTTCGATGCCGAAATCGATCGCACGCGAACGGACATAAGAAGCCGCCGCCGAGATCGATTCCTTCATCACTTCCTTGAGGTTGCCGGTGACCGTCATGCGGCCCTTGCCCGGCATCATCACGCCTTCGATCGTCAGCAGCTCGCCGCCGACTTCCGTCCAGGCGAGACCGGTGACCACGCCGACCTGATCCTCGCCCTCGGCTTCGCCGTGGCGGAACCGCGGAACGCCGAGGTAGTCGGAGATGTTGGCCGCGGTGATCGCAACCGACTTGGTCTTGCCCTTGATAATCTCGGTGACCGCCTTGCGGGCGAGTTTCATCAGTTCACGCTCATAGCTACGAACGCCGGCTTCCCGCGTGTACTGCTGGCTGATCGCCATCAGGGCATCGTCGGTGATCGAGAATTCGTTCGGCTGCAGGGCATGTTCCTTGATCGCCTTCGGCAGAAGGTGACGCTTGGCGATCTCGCGCTTTTCATCCTCGGTGTAACCGGCGATCCGGATGATTTCCATACGGTCCATCAGCGGTGCCGGGATGTTAAGCGTGTTCGCCGTGGTGATGAACATCACGTCGGACAGGTCGTATTCGACTTCCAGGTAATGGTCCATGAAGGTCGAGTTCTGCGCCGGATCCAGCACTTCGAGCAGGGCCGAAGACGGGTCGCCGCGGAAATCCATGCCCATCTTGTCGATTTCGTCGAGCAGGAAGAGCGGGTTGGACTTCTTTGCCTTCTTCATCGACTGGATGACCTTGCCGGGCATCGAGCCGATATAGGTGCGGCGATGACCGCGGATTTCGGCTTCGTCACGGACGCCGCCGAGAGCCATGCGCACGTATTCGCGGCCGGTCGCCTTGGCGATCGACTGGGCGAGCGAGGTCTTGCCGACGCCCGGAGGCCCGACAAGGCACAGGATCGGACCCTTGAGCTTGGTGGCGCGGGCCTGCACGGCGAGATATTCGATGATGCGTTCCTTGACCTTGTCGAGGCCGAAGTGATCGGCTTCGAGGATCTTCTCGGCATTGTTGAGGTCGACCTTGACCTTCGATTTCTTGGCCCACGGAATGCCGAGCAGCCAGTCGAGATAGTTGCGCACGACGGTGGCTTCCGCCGACATCGGGCTCATCTGCTTGAGCTTCTTCAGCTCGGCATCGGCCTTTTCCTTGGCTTCCTTGGACAGCTTGGTCTTGGCGATGCGCTCTTCCAGTTCGGCCATCTCGTCGCGGCCTTCTTCGCCGTCGCCGAGCTCCTTCTGGATCGCCTTCATCTGTTCGTTGAGGTAGTATTCGCGCTGGGTCTTCTCCATCTGGCGTTTTACACGCGAGCGGATGCGCTTTTCCACCTGCAGGACGGAGATCTCGCCTTCCATGAAGCCGAGCGCCTTTTCGAGGCGCAGCTTGACGGAAACCGTTTCCAGCATTTCCTGCTTTTCGGTGATCTTGATCGACAGATGCGAGGCAACCGTATCGGCCAGCTTCGAATAGTCTTCGATCTGGCTTGCGGCACCCACCACTTCCGGCGAGATCTTCTTGTTGAGCTTCACGTAGTTTTCGAACTCGGAAACCACGGAACGCGACAGGGCTTCGACCTCGACCGCATCCTCGTCGGGTTCAGCAAGAACGCTCGCCGTCGCTTCGTAGAATTCTTCACGGTCGGTATAGCCGTCGATCTTGGCGCGCGAACGGCCTTCGACCAGAACCTTGACGGTGCCGTCGGGCAGCTTCAGGAGCTGCAGCACGTTGGCGACGGTGCCGACCTTGTAGATTGCCGAGGGTTCGGGATCGTCGTCGCCGGCGTTGATCTGGGTGACCAGCATGATCTGCTTGTCGGAACCCATCACCTCTTCGAGCGCGCGAATAGACTTCTCCCGTCCGACGAACAAAGGCACGATCATATGCGGAAAGACCACAATGTCGCGCAGCGGCAGCACCGGATAGGTTTCGCTACCAGTCGCAGACGTTGAATTCGTCATTTCATTTCCTTTCCATCGTCCCGTTTCCGGGATACGTCCCGGGGCAAATCACCCGGGCATTTCACTCTCGCCCAAAGTGGAGTTTTAGAAATTTGATTTCAAGCCTTGCAGGCCGCCGTCGCTTAACGAATGTGACAGGGGCATTACAAAGCGTGTACACATAAACGCCACGCGGAACGCCAAAGGACACGGGACGCGACCACCGGACCTGCCAACCTGAGATCACACCCAAACGAAGCAACCGGAGCGTCGATGATCTTCCCGCACAGTCTCTAATGCAAGGCGAATATGGTGCAATTCTTCGCGAGGCAAAAATGGTGGAAAAATCAAAAAAAGCAAGGCTGTTCGCCGACATAAAAAAGAGGCCCCGATAGGGCCTCTTCAAGCTCAGGAACGGAACGGCCCACTTCAAGCCGAAACGTTCGCCTTTTCATCCTGCCGGTCGGCATAGATGTAGAGCGGCCGGGCGTTTCCACGCACGACGTCGTCCGAGATGACCACTTCGCGCACGCCTTCGAGCGTCGGCAGTTCGAACATGGTGTCGAGAAGGATCTTCTCCATGATCGAGCGCAGGCCGCGGGCGCCGGTCTTGCGGGTGATCGCCCGCTTGGCAATCTCGCGCAGCGCATCCTCGTGGAAGGTCAGGTCGACGTCTTCCATCTCGAACAGGCGCTGGTACTGCTTGATCAGCGCGTTCTTCGGTTCCGACAGGATCTGGATCAGCGCATCCTCGTCGAGGTCTTCGAGGGTTGCCAGAACCGGCAGACGGCCTATGAATTCCGGAATGAGGCCGAACTTCACCAGATCTTCCGGCTCCAGTTCGCGCAGCACTTCGCCGACGCGACGGTCATCCGCCGACTTGACGGAGGCACCGAAGCCGATCGAGGTCTTTTCGCCGCGAGCCGAGATGATCTTGTCGAGACCCGCGAAGGCGCCGCCGCAGATGAACAGGATGTTCGTCGTGTCGACCTGCAGGAATTCCTGCTGCGGGTGCTTGCGGCCGCCCTGCGGCGGTACCGAGGCAACCGTGCCTTCCATGATCTTCAGAAGCGCCTGCTGCACGCCCTCGCCCGACACATCGCGGGTGATCGACGGGTTGTCGGACTTGCGGGAGATCTTGTCGACTTCGTCGATATAGACGATGCCGCGCTGGGCGCGTTCGACATTGTAATCCGCAGACTGCAGGAGCTTCAGGATGATGTTTTCGACGTCCTCGCCGACGTAGCCGGCTTCGGTCAGCGTCGTGGCATCCGCCATCGTGAAGGGAACGTCGATGATGCGGGCGAGGGTCTGGGCAAGATAGGTCTTGCCGCAGCCGGTCGGGCCGACCAGCATGATGTTCGACTTCGCAAGCTCGACATCGCCGCCCTTGGAGGCATGCGCGAGGCGCTTGTAATGGTTATGCACCGCGACCGACAGGATACGCTTGGCCTGCTTCTGGCCGATGACATATTCGTCGAGGACCTTGATGATGTCCTGAGGCGTGGGCACGCCGTCGCGGGACTTGACCATCGAGGTCTTGTTCTCTTCGCGGATGATGTCCATGCACAGTTCGACGCATTCATCGCAGATGAATACGGTCGGTCCGGCGATCAGCTTCCGGACTTCGTGCTGGCTCTTTCCGCAGAAAGAGCAATATAGGGTATTCTTGGAGTCGCCGCCGTTGCTGCCGCTGACTTTGCTCATATCACTTTCCTTCCAGCACTCCGCACTCACGTCAAAACGGGCGCGGTCCACTCTACCGCTTGCCGGCGCGCGCCCGACGGGCCTTGCGCGCCTGCCTTGCCTTAAGGGTACTCTACCGATCCCGCGTACATCATGCCGGATCAGCGGCAACGAAACCCCTAAGAAACGAATGCTATGTCATAAAAGTTCAACACAGCATTAATAAGTACTAATAGCGCTTTCCGTGCGACTTGAAACCCCTTTTTGCTCACATCGGGGTGAGGTGCACGGGTCGCGCCATCAGACTCAGTCTCCGGAGCCACCTTCCATTTCCTGACGCGATGTCAGGATCTTGTCGATGACGCCCCAATCCTGGGCTTCGTCGGCCGTCATGAAATGGTCGCGGTCGAGGGTCTTTTCGACTTCCTCCAACGTGCGGCCCGTATGCTTCACGTAGACCTCGTTAAGACGTCTTTTCATCTTCAATATGTCACGGGCATGGCGCTCGATATCGGACGCCTGGCCCTGGAAGCCGCCGGAGGGCTGATGCACCATGATGCGCGAGTTCGGGGTTGCGAACCGCATCCCCTTCTCGCCGGCGCACAGGAGCAACGAGCCCATGGAGGCGGCCTGGCCGATGCAGAGCGTCGAAACCGCCGGCTTGATGAACTGCATCGTGTCGTAGATCGCCATGCCGGCGGTCACGACGCCGCCGGGCGAATTGATGTAGAGGGCGATTTCCTTCTTCGGGTTTTCCGCTTCGAGGAAGAGAAGCTGGGCGCAGATCAGCGACGCCATATAGTCTTCGACGGGACCCGTCAGGAAGATGATGCGCTCTTTCAGAAGACGCGAATAGATGTCGTAAGAGCGCTCACCGCGATTGGTCTGTTCGACGACCATCGGCACCAAGGCCATTGCGGTATCAACTGGATTTCTCATGTCCGTCCTTTGTCAAGCACTTGCCGAAAGCGGATAAGCGCTCCGGAATCAAATGGAATGGGTCATCCCTACATAGAGTGTCAACGCCCGGTACTTCAAGACGGAGCATCCGATATCCTTAACTGCCCGGGGATGCGCGAGGCTGACCGCTATTACGATTCCTGCCGGGCGACAGCCTGCGGGCGCCCCATTTCGCCCGATGGCACAGGTTTTTGCGCGATCAGGGTAAAGCGGGCGTGAATTTCGTCTCGAAATCTCGCCGCAACCGGGTTTGAGCCCAGGGTTTTCCAGAATCCGTGCAACTTCGTCTTAAAGACTGCGTGTCATGTTGGGCGCGCTCGACATCGAGCATTGGAGTTTGGGGTGGACATTTTAACGGGCCTGATGATCTGGGCGGCGGAGGCGCTGACGCTTGCAGCCCTCCTGTGCTCACGCTGGTACTACGAGCGGGACCGCTTCTACCTGAGTTGGGGCGGCGGGTTTGCGCTGCACGGGATCGGCGTCATCCTGGTGGCATTGCGCGGCGACATCCCCGATTTCATCTCCATCCAGATCGCCAATACGCTGGTGCTTTCCGGCGTCGGCCTGTGGATTGCCGGTTTTCTGCAGTTCGACCGAAAGCCCGTGGGAGCCTATATCGCCATCCCGGCGCTTCTGTGGGTGGCTGGAATGCTCCTCTATCCGGTGCGCGAGAACTTCGCCAACCGGGTGGCTCTCCACAACGTCGCGACCATGGTCGGCCATGCGATCATGATCTATATCCTGCTCAGGAACAACGGCGCGTCGAAGATGACGCGGCGGGTGCTTGCGGCCTTCCTCGCCGTACAACTTTTCGCGAACGGCGTGGTTGCGGTTCTGGTGATCGCCGGTGAGGCGAAATCCATTGGCATGTCGCCGCACTCCGCCTGGCTGCTCTTCCCGGCGGCAGTCTGTTTAATCGCCATCATCATGACCGGCACGAAACTGCTGACCGAGCGCTCGGAAGAGAAACTCAAGACGCTTGCCGTCACCGACCCCTTGACCGGGGTTCTCAACCGGCGCGGCCTGATCGACCAGTTCCATGCGCTGAGAAAACTCGAGGACGAGGAGAAGCCGCTGATCGCGCTCCTGCATTTCGACCTCGACAACTTCAAGCAGATCAACGACCGCTGCGGCCATCAGGCGGGCGATTCGGTGCTGGTCGCCTTTTCACAAGTCGGCCAGACGTCGATGCGCAGCCGCGGTTTCTTCGGCCGCATGGGCGGCGAGGAATTCGCCTCCATCCTGCGCGTCGGCGACATGATCGAGGCCGCCAGCATCGCCGAGGCGATCCGCCTGACGCTCAAACGCCAGACCATCGTCGCCGGCGAGCACAAGATCACGGTCACCGTCAGCGCCGGCATCGCGCTTGCGGGAGCCGGAACCGCCGACCTCGACCTTCTGCTCAGCGCCGCGGACCGGGCACTCTACACCGCCAAGGACAGCGGCCGCGACCGCACCGCGATCGATACCGGCACCGAAGCTT
>NZ_JALBGW010000016.1:0-72145 GCF_023006485.1 Neorhizobium sp. BETTINA12A | reverse complement strand
CGAGCGGCACGCCGGTCAGGCAGGAAACGCCGCCGGCGATCGCCGCTGCCAGCACGATGACGACCACGGTCACCACGCCGCCGGCCAGAAAGGCGGTGCGCAATTCGCGGATCGATACGCCGCAGAAGCGCGTGCCGATGACCGAACCGAGGATGACATAGGTCGGAACCAGCAGCCAGTTCGGAACTCCGCCGTTGATGAAGCCGGTCACATGCGTGGCGATCGATACCACGACGCCGCCGAGCAGCAGCGCTGCCGGAAAATTCCAGCGCATGAACACCACGCCGAACAGCGCCGAGACGATAAGCATGGCGATGAGAACAGGCGCGCTCATCACCAAAGGCACCAGAACCGGGTCGGTGCCGACGAGATCGAAGATTTCCACGATCAGCGGGACCGTAATCGTCAGCGCCAGCACGCGCACGCTTTGGCCGACGCTGACGGCGCGCAGGTCGCAGCGGGTTTCGGCGGCGAGGCTCAGCACATAGCTCAGGTGCCCAGGGGAGGAGGCGAGCAGCGCAGTGATCCGGTCATAGTGGAAGAACCGTTGCAGCACCCACGAACTCACATAGAGCAGGATGACGACCGCCACGAGCACCATGACGAAACTCAGAGGCCAGGTGCGCGCCGCGACGATCACCTCCGGCGTGACAGTCGCCCCCATCGACACGCCGACGATGATGAAACAGACGTTGCGGACCTGCGCCGGCACCGCCAAGTTCAGCCCGGCAAGCCCCGCAATGGTGATCGCGATTGCCGGACCGATGAGGTAAGGAGCTGGAAAAGCAATGAGAATTGCGATCAGCGCACCGGCAGTGCCGATCAGCGCAGTCAGCGCGAATACGCGCAATTCCGAAAGGGGCATGGCTTGATCCTGAAGGCGCCACAGGAAGGAAAACTGACAAAAGCCAGCAAAACGCCTCGTCCCCTTCTATTGCAAATGCGCGCGAGGTCAACCTCTTCTGCAGCATACGGGGGATAGCAAAAGGCGCCAACCTCAAAGGCGGCGCCTTCAATAAACATCAGTGGGCAAGATCAGGCGGCCGGCGCGACGACCTTCGGGATGGCCTTCGGCAGATGCAGCATATCGATGCCCAGCAGGAAATTGATCTGCGGGCGCGCCTTGACGAGGTCGTCGATCGTGTATTCGGCGAGCACATCGAAGAAAGCGTTGAGCGCCTTGCGAAGTGCAGCGTTCAGGCCGCAGCTGTCAACAAGCGGGCATTCCGCAACTCCCTCTTCGAAGCATTCCGCCATGGCGAAACTATCTTCGGTGACCTTGATGACGTCGAAAAGGGTGATGCGCTCAGCAGCACGGCCAAGCCTTACGCCACCGTTGCGACCACGTACGGTTTCCACCAGACCGGCCTTCGTGAGCGGCTGGAGGATCTTGAAAAGGAAGAGTTCGGAAACGCCATAGGCCCTGGCAATCTCGGGAATGCGGCTCAGGTGGCCTTCGTTGGCGGCGCAATACATCAGCATCCGTACTGCGTAATTCGTCTGTTTGGTCAAGCGCATGCTGGTCTCCCAAGACTCGTACCCGCCTTATATAATGGCTTCCCTAGTTTTGAACAATTCCAAAATAAGAAAATCGTCATCAAGTTTCCGACGTGAGGCAGCTTGCCTGCATCGGAGCGGAATTCAAGCTATGAATTGCTCGTCCGCACAGACGACGCCCGGAAGGCTGGGGCACGCCGGAGCGGCGGGCTGGGCAGACAGGCGCGGGCTCTGCCAGGCAAACCTTCGGCCCTCTGCCGAAGGACAACGTCTGGCCGCGCCGAACAGGCCGCGCAGGGATTGCCAACGATATCCCGCGACCTGCATGAAGTTTTGATGGTCCTGCGCGAAGCCGGTTCAGGACCGGCGGCGGCTCGCCAGAAAAGTTCCGGCCGGCGTCAACCGGTCATCGAGATCGCCACCCAGGTGGGGACAGCGACCACCACCATTGCTGCCAGCAGGCTAAGGCCGATCCTCGCCAGATACGCGCGGCGGGCACGCTTCGCATCCCACTCGTACACCATGGACATACATCCCCACTCCTACTCCGCAAGCTAAATTAGGATAGTCTGCGGATACGTCAATGGTGGCTATCGATCACGGCTACCTTGCCTGAGGCCGACCTTCCAGCTCGGCGGCATAATTGCGGATGTCCTGCTGACGTTGCGGGGTGCCCGGATGGCTCGACAGGATGCTCGCGTCGCCATGGTCTCCGAGCTTTTCTTCGAGGACCACGAAGAAGCGGGCAAGTGCGGCGGGATCGTAACCGGCAGCCTGCATCAGCTCGACCGAACGGCGGTCTGCCTCCGCTTCCGCGGCCCGTGAATAGGACAATGCCACCAGTGCACCGCCCTGGGTGAGGATATCCTCGACGCCCGAGCCGACATCGCCGGCAATCAGCATGACCAGCGCGGCAACGCCGGCAGCGCGATAGAGCTGCCGCAGGCTGTGCTTGCCCTCGACATGGGCAATCTCGTGGCCGAGCACGCCGAGGATCATTTCCCGGTCGCTGTTGGCGAGCTTCACCAGATCATCGGTGAGGATCAGGCTGCCGTCGGGGAGTGCGAAGGCATTCGGGCCAATCACGCCGCCATCCCGGAAATAAAGCCGATAGGCCTTTTGCCCTCCCTTCGAATGGACGGCGAGTTTCGAGAAGCCCTCGGAGATCGCCTGCCGTTCGCCTTCCGGCAACTCGGAAGGTTTCAGGATCGTCCGATCGAGCGAGGCGAGCGTGCCGGAGCCGATCAGTTCCGGCACGAACGGCGGGGTTACCAGGACGGCAACTTCCACCAGCACGGGTACCGCATACCGATAGATCGACGCCGCAAGCAGGATGACGGCGATCGTCATGACGATCAGCCGCGGATGGAACCGCTCCAGCCGATGGATCAGGCCGCTGCGAGCGCCTCGCTTGGCGCGGAGATAGGTGTCGATGCCCTCGTTGTCGCGCGTTTCGAACACGGAACCATCCGGGAAACTCACCCGCCGCGGGATCGAGCCGACCCGCGAACTGACCTCGACCCGCTCCGGCACGGCAGAGGCGAGGACCCGCCCCTCTTCCGCTGCGACGAGGAGACTGCCATCCTCGCGCAGAACGGCCGGGATTGCGCGGCTGGAATTGGCCGGATGCCATTCGCCTTTAGCGATGACCGCTCCGTCAGAAGCCAAAGTCGAACCCTTCCATATCCATGTATTCGGCACTGATTGCAGCACCGGTCGCCTCGATCGAGGAGAGGATTTCGCCCGGATCGCCGTTAATGCGGATGCCGGAATGCTCGTTCACATACCGCGCCATCCGAACCGCCGCCCAGGGGCGCATCAGTCCGAGCGTCAGCACGGTGACGATCACGTTGCTGATTGCGATCCAGGCATAACGCAGCCGGGAGATATCGCTGACCAGCTGATGGCGACCGTCAAGTTCCGCCGCCGACCACGCGACGTTGCGCACACCCGCCCGATAGAAGAGACCAGCAACACCATAGAGGATGAAATAGATGAAGACCCCGGCATAGAGACCGGCGATGCTCAGCACGGTCATCTGCGTGCTCGTCAATTCGGCGCTCTCGCGCATAACGGTCGCAGCACCGATGATCACGACGAAGGCAATGAAACCGAAGACGATGCTGCCCAGGAACACGATCAATGCCGGCAGGATCCAGACGCCATAAAGCCGGCTGAGCTGCGGATCGCTGGAAAACGGCCGATCGCCGTACCGCAGGTTGTTCAAGAGGTATCGCCAGGTCCAGCGGCTCGCGAGTGGCGCCAGGATGCCGAAGGAAATGAAGGCGACAAAACTGCCGAGCAGGATCGCAACGAAAGCGCCGCCCGCGGTGCCGACGAAATCGAAACGCACATTGCGGTAGCTCGTCACCCGGGCGTTGAAGCGCAGGCTGCGCTTGATGAGCCACGGCAGAGCAACCAGGATCACGATCGGAGTAAGGATGCCGATCGGCGGAAAAATCGCCGTGCTGATGTTGATCACGATCAGGAACGCAATGACGATCAGCCGGCCGATGAAGATCTGCTTGCCGGTCGCGTGATATTCGAAGGCGCGGTCGAGAATGACCGTGTTGCCGTAGAAGTATCGCATGCGCCGCACCTTGGCCCAGGCCGAATAGATGCCGAGGGTGACGATCGTCAGCAGAACGTTGACGATCCAGATACCGAAATATTCGCTGGCGCTGCCGGTGAAGGATGCGCGCTCAAAATACTGCCCCGCCGCCGCCCGAGGCGTCGTCTCTGCCATTGCCATGATGTCATATCCCCTTGCCGAATACCGTCGAGACGGCTGCCTGCCCGATTCCCCGCATGATTGTAGGGCCTGGATATGTCATTTCAATTGTTCGCGCGACACGTAATCAGATTCTGGGTCGTCAAAACAAAACCGGGCCTCCTGCGAGACCCGTTTTGCTCATTTCTCGATTGGGCCCTCAGGCGTGTGCCGGCGTCCCGGCAGGGAGATCGGCGCCGAGCGCTTGGGCTGCAGCCGCGTTGTTCTCCGGCGTGTCGGCGAACCGATAACCTTTTTCGATCAGCCGATGCGTATACTGCTTGTTGTAGAGAAAGGAGAAAATGAGCTGCGAGATGCCGGCGGTGAACACCGAGATCACCAGATGCAGGGCACCGATGGAGATTTCACCGCGTACAACCGGAACCAGCCAGCCGAAGAAAAGGTAGGTCCACGAAAAACCGTGGAAACCCTTCTTGGTCAGACCGATGCTGTCGTTCTTCATCATTACCTTTTTGGCCATGCCCGTCCCCTTTTTGTTACTTTACCGTCATTCGTATAAACGAGAACTACTGACGATTTGGTCAGTATTCACGGATAAAGCGGGATTAAATTGCTTGGTAAACCGGATATGACGCCAACAAAAAACGGGCCCCCGAAGAGGCCCGCCTGATAATTTCGACCGAGTTTCTGCTTACTTCATCGTCGGCATGACGAATTCGGCACCATCCTTGATGCCGGACGGCCAGCGGGCGGTGATCGTCTTGGTCTTGGTCCAGAACTTGATCGAATCCGTGCCGTGCTGGTTGAGATCGCCGAAGCTCGAAGCCTTCCAGCCACCGAACGAGTGATAGGCGAGCGGAACCGGGATCGGAACGTTGATGCCGATCATGCCGATATTGATGCGGCTGGCGAAGTCACGGGCGGCATCGCCGTCACGGGTGTAGATCGCAACACCGTTGCCGTATTCGTGCTTCATCGGCAGATCGAGCGCTTCTTCATAGTTATGGGCGCGGACGACCGAGAGGACAGGACCGAAGATTTCCTGCTTGTAGATGTCCATCTCGGGCGTGACATGGTCGAACAGCGTGCCCCCGACGAAATAGCCGTTCTCGTAACCCTGCAGCTTGAAACCGCGGCCGTCGACCAGAAGCTTGGCGCCCTCCTCGACGCCGCGGTTGATCAGCCCGTTGATGCGGGCATGGGCTTCCTTGGTGACGACCGGGCCCATGTCGGCCTTGTCGTCCGTATAGGGACCGATACGCAGCGACTCGATCTTCGGGATCAGCTTTTCGACGAGGCGGTTGGCGGTTTCCTCGCCGACCGGGACCGCGACCGAAACCGCCATGCAGCGCTCGCCGGCGGAACCGTAGCCGGCCCCCATCAGCGCGTTGACGGCCTGGTCGAGATCCGCGTCCGGCATGATGATCATGTGGTTCTTGGCGCCGCCGAAGCACTGCGCGCGCTTGCCGTTCATGGCGGCCGTGCCATAGACGTAACGAGCGATCGGGGTCGAGCCGACGAAGGAGATGGCGCCGATATCCGGATCGGTGAGGATCGCATCGACGGCCGCCTTGTCGCCGTTGACGACGTTCAGGATGCCGGCAGGCAGGCCCGCTTCGATCATCAGCTCGGCGAGGCGGATCGGCAGGGACGGGTCACGCTCCGACGGCTTCAGGATGAAGGCATTGCCGCAAGCGATCGCCGGGGCGAACATCCACATCGGGATCATGCCCGGGAAGTTGAACGGAGTGATGCCGGCGCCGATACCGACCGGCTGGCGCATCGAATACATGTCGATCTGCGGGCCGGCGCCTTCGGTAAACTCGCCCTTCGACAGATGCGGGATACCGATCACGAATTCGCAGACTTCCAGGCCGCGGATGACGTCGCCCTTGGAATCCTCGACCGTCTTGCCGTGTTCCTTCGACAGCATCTCGGCGAGTTCATCCATGTTCTGGTTGAGCAGGTCGACGAACTTCATGAAGACGCGGGCGCGACGCTGCGGATTGGTGGCAGCCCATTTCGGCTGAGCCTGCTTGGCGTTTTCGACTGCAGCGCGGATTTCCGAAACGCTGGCAAGCGAAACCTTCGCCTGGACTTCGCCAGTTGCCGGATTGAAGACGTCAGCCGTGCGGCCGCTGGTGCCGGCGACATGCTTGCCGCCGATGAAATGCCCGATCTCACGCATGGGTATGCTCCTCCATTTTTGGTGCGTGGCGGGAGTCTACACTTCGATTTGCACAAAGCAATGGAGTGGAATAAGCATCCGTTGTGCAGAAATTGAAGCAAGACCGAGGCTGTCATGTCTGGCAAGATCGTCAGGATCGCGGAACTGGAAATTCATCCCGCACAAATCGACCCCTATCGAGCCCTCCTTGCCGAGGAAATCGAGGCATCGGTGGACAATGAGCCGGGCGTGCTGATGTTGCATGCCGTCGCTGAAAAGGAACGGCCTGAGCAAATCCGTATCCTGGAGGTATATGCTGACCAGAATGCTTACGAGGCGCATCTCCGGACGCCGCATTTCCTGAAATATAAGGAACATACGGCGGACATGGTGAAGTCTCTCAGGCTGATCGACGTCGATCCGGTGATGATGCGGGCAAAATAAGCAGCAGGCATTGAAAGACAACCAACGATGAACTGGGACGATGTCCGCATGTTTCTGGCGGTAGCCCGCGCCGGCCAGATCCTGGCTGCTTCGCGGCGGCTCGGCGTCAACCATGCGACGCTCGGGCGGCGGGTGACGGCGCTGGAAGAGGATCTACGCACCCGCCTCCTCATCCGTCGGACCAATGGTTGCGAATTGACCGCTGAGGGCGAGGTGTTCTTTCGGGCGGCCGAGCGGATGGAAACGGAGATGCTGGCGGCGCAGGCGAGCACCGGCCGGATCGACGCGGCGATCGCCGGTACGGTCAGGATCGGGGCACCCGACGGTTTTGGCGTTTCCTTCCTTGCTTCACGGCTCGGGCGGCTGACGCGCCGCCATCCGGAACTCAAGCTGCAACTGGTGCCCGTGCCGCGATCCTTCTCGCTTTCCCAGCGAGAGGCGGATATCGCCATCACCATCGAACGCCCGGAACAGGGTCGGCTCATCTCTTCGAAACTGACCGATTATACGCTCGGCCTCTATGCCTCGAAGACCTATCTCGATCAGGCAGGAACGCCGCAGACGGTGGAGGCATTGAAGAACCATCCGCGCATCGGTTATGTGGAGGACCTGATTTTTTCGCCGTCCTTGAATTTCACCGGCGAGGTGATGCGGGACTGGGATGCCAGCTTCGAGATTTCAAGCGCGATCGGCCAGACCGAGGCGGTCCGTTCCGGCGCCGGCATCGGCATCCTTCACGACTATGTCGCGCGACAATATCCGGAACTGGTGCGGGTGCTGCCCGGGACCGTTATTCGGCGGTCCTACTGGACCACCTACCACGAAACGACCCGCGACCTGATGCGGCTGAGGACGGTGGTGGAGTTTCTGAAGGAACTGGTCGATGGGGAAAGCCACATTTTTGTGTGACGGATAGGACGGTCTTCATGGGGAAAAGAAGAAGACCCAAACAGGGTCCGGCCGCCGAAGCGGCCGGAAAACCTTGTATCAAGAAGGCAGGAAGGTCGTAACCGGAACCTTGAGTGCCGCGGCAATGCGCTTCAGCTTGGCCGGATCGGCATCGGTGCCGTTTTCAATGCGAACGATCTCGTCGTTGACGAGGCCGGTCGTGATGGCAAGCTCTTCAATGCTGTAGCCGACAGAACGACGCGTTTCGGCGACGGCTGAGGCAATGTGCTGCGGAGAAAGCTTCGCTCCATTGGCGGATGCGAAATTATTGATCGAAATTGTCATTGTATGCTCCTTCTAGAATGGCCTGCCGAAAACCGGTCAGGTGAAGGGGGACGAATGCCCGAGACGCAGGAGTCTAAAAAATTAGGCACCGGCTGCCGCAAACATAGGCATGCTGACGACCGAGACAAGGGCGGTTACTGCAGTGCACAAAAATGTGTTCGCTTTCAGGTCGAAAGAAGGCGGCATCCATTTACCCAACTCGCTTAAAACGGCTGGAATCGGGCATTTTTGCCTTAAATCGAGCTGAAAAAACAGAAATGGCACCGCGTTTGCGGTGCCACATTAAATTTTCTTAACCTTTAGAAAAGGCTATCAGGCGGACTGAATCGACTTGATCCTGTCGATGCCGCCGACGATCGCGGCGAAATCCTGCCAGACGCCTTGTGCACCTTTCTGCCACTCCTCGAAGGCTTCCGGCTTCAGCAATTTGCCGCCATTCTTGAGCGACACGGCAACGGATGCCGCCTCGTCATCGACGATTAGCTGATTGAAATAGGCAGCCCCTTGCCTCGAGGCGTCCTGGAAGACTGTCTTTTGCTCGGGGTTCAACTGGTTCCAGAAGCTGGCGGAATAATAGATGACGCCGGACGCCCAGATATGGCCTGTTTCGGTCATGTAGGGCACGACTTCATAGAGCTTGAAGCCGGCATAAGCGGATTTGGTGAGGTCCATGGCGTCGGCAACGCCGGTCGCCAGCGCATTGTAGGTCTCGGTGATCGGAATGCCGACCGGGGCGGTGCCGAAGGCGGCCCACAGCTTGGTGTGCAGCGGGCTCTGGATCACACGGATCTTCTTGCCCTTCAGCTGTTCCGGACGGGTGACCGGCTCCTTCGTGAGCAGATGGCGGGCGCCGTAGTTGATGAAATCGCCGATCACGAAATTCTGGGTAGCGAGCTTCTGCTTGAGGTCGGCGCCGACGCTGCCATCGACCGTCTTGCGGACATGGGCTGCGTCACGGAAGAGGAACGGCAAATCGAGGACCTGCAGTTCCGGCACCCAGCCGGACAGTGACGAGACGGTCGAAAGGCTCGCCTGCACGGAACCGAGACGGGCCCCTTCTGCCACTTCCTTCTCGCCGCCGAGCGCACCGTTCTTGACGACGTTGAACTTGAACTGGCCCGGCAGCTTGGCTTCCACCAGCTCGCCGATCTTCACCCAGATCTTCGATTCCGGCTTGTCGTCGCCAAGCAGCGAGGCGGTGGTGATCGTCGTGGTGCGGGCGGCGGCGCTGCGCACGAAGACGGGCGCGGCAAGCGCCACGCCGGTTGCTGCGGCGGTCTTCAGAAGGGTTCGGCGGTTGATATTGTCCATGTCTCAAGGTCCCTAGAGATGTGAAGCGGTTAAAAGATGATCGCCCAGGCGCAAAGGATCGTCAGGGAAACCAGAAGTGCGAGCAGATAGGGCACGACCGCCTTGAACAGTGCGGCCGCGGGAATGCGGGTGACGCCGCTGACGACGAAGATCAGCATGCCGAGTGGCGGGGTCAGGCCGTGGATCATCAGGTTGACGACGATGATGACGCCGAAATGGATCGGATCGATGCCCGCGGCGACGGCGGCCGGCAGCAGGATCGGGCCGAACAGCAGGATCGCCGCGCCGATATCGAGCACCAGTCCGACGACCAGAAGGATGACGTTGGAGAGGACGATAACCGCCAGCGCGCTGCCGCCAAGCATCGTCACGAACTCCGAGACGAGGCCGGAGACATTGTCGACGGCAAGCAGGAAGGCGAAGGGTCCGGCCGTGCCGATCAAGAGGCCGATCGCCGCGGACTCCGTCGCCGCCTGTCGGAACGAGGCGAGCAGCGAACCGGCTCCGACCTTGCCCCAGACGGCGAGGATAATCGTATAGAGCGCCGCGAGAGCCGCCGCCTCGGTCGTGGTGACGATGCCGATACGGATGCCAACCACGACGATGATGCCGAGACCGAAGGCGGGAATGGCAGAGATCGCCGCCTGCCGGCGCTCACGCCCCGAGGCGCGCGGCAAGGCAACCTGCTCTCTGACGGACAGATGGATTGCCACGGCGAGGCAGATCGCCATCAGGCCGCCGGCGAAGAAACCGCCGACCAGCAGCGAACCGACCGACAGATTGGTGGCAGTCGCCAGGATCAGGAAGGCGATCGACGGCGGAATGACGTTGTCGAGTACCGATGTCGCGGCAATGATCGCACCCGCCTGGGCCGGAGGATAACCGTGCTTCACCAGCTCCGGCTGGAAGGTCGAAGCCCCGAAGGCGGCATTGGCAACGGAAGAGCCTGATGCGCCGGAGAATAGCACGCTTGTCAGCAGCGTCGTCTGCGCCAGCCCCGCCCGGCGATGGCCGACCATCGAGGCGGCGAACCGGACAAGCTGATTGGCAACGCCTGAGGAGGTCAGTAGCCCGCCGGCGAGCAGGAAGAAGGGAATGGCGAGCAGCAGGAATTTCGACATGCCGGTCACCGTCGACGAGACGATCGCCGGTTCCGGCAGGCTGCTGCCGAAGGCAATCGCCACATAGGCGGCGGTCAGGAACGCATGCGCCAGCGGTGCCGCCAGCACCAAGCCAAGTGCTGCGACCAATGCCAGGAAAAGGCTCGGCGGAAGGTCGCTGTCGATGAAGATTTCTGGGATGCCGAAATAGAGCGCTGCGCCGAGGCTAAGCGATATCAGTACCGGCAGCGCCCTGCCCTCGGCAAGTCTTTGCAGGAGGAGCACAACGAGGATCAGCACGCCGCCCGCGCCGAGAAAACCGAAGCGGATCCACTCCGGAACGCCAAGCGTCGGAGAAATACCGCCGAGCATGGCCATGATTTCGGAACCGCCAAACAGCAGGATCAGCGCCGCAAGCACCGTGAACACGTCCGCCAGCACCTGGGTTACCGGCAGCAGCCGGGCGGGAGCCAAACGCACGAAAACGTCGAGCCGCATCGCCAGCGCGCTGTTGAGGCTGAGCGGCGCGCCGATCGAGATCAGCGCCACATGCAGCCAGATGCCGAGATCCTCGGCGCCGATGAAACCAGTGTTGAAGAAATAGCGCAGGCAGACGCTGACCAGCACCACCGTCAGCAAAACGGCGAGGATCAGTGCCGCGACAGCGCCGAGGACAGTCTCGACGCCCTTCAGCACCCTCGCCGCGATACCGTCGCCGGGGATTGCCGTCTGCTCGAGAAAATCGGATGGGCTGGCTGCCACGGTTCTTACCTTTGCAGGAGGATCAGGCGGTCTTGACCGTGGAGAGATCACGATCGAAGAGCGTCGATCCGGTGAAATGACGCGTTGCCGAGACCTCGCGGGCAACATCGAGACGCGACAACACCTTTTCGCCGAAGCGACAGGCTTCCTCAAGCAGCCGCATGGCAGAAAGGATAAAAGTTTCGATGCCGGCCTTTCGCCCGGCCGCAGGTCAAGCGAAGCTTGAGAGATCCCGCCTTTTACGGCGACCATTCCCACCCCGCAACGGGCCTCGATCCGCAGTTGAGACCAAAATCTCGCCCCACACTCATTTTTTGCGAGACATGCCAGGTTTTAGGATGATTAATGGATTCGCGGAAATGCAAGGGTCCTGCCCTTGCGCGACAATCGGGGGATGTGTCCGTGGGCGATATCGAACAAGAAACGCAATCTCAGGATCTCTTCGAATTTCACCCGGAACCCGCCGCCGGGACGGGGGCCTCGCCCGACCAATTCGAGGCGGAGATGCGTGATTTCACCATCTTGAGCGTCGATGACGACGCGATGTTCCAGAACTCCCTCAAGCTCTCGCTTTCGGGCTACACCTATCGCGGCGTCGCCCCGCGTATACTGACTGCCAGTTCTGCCAACGAGGCGGCCAAGCTTCTGCTCGAAACGCCTTCAATCGCGGTCCTGCTGCTCGATGTGGTGATGGAGACGGACGATGCGGGGCTCCGACTGGTCCGCACGATTCGCGAAGTTCTCGGCAACTCGCAGCTGCGTATCGTGCTTCTCACGGGACAGCCGGGTATCGCGCCGATGCAATCGTCGCTCGAGACCTACGATATCGCCGATTATTGGCTGAAAACCGACCTGACCAACGAGCGGCTTCACAGCATTCTTACCGCGAACCTCAGGACCTTCGAGCAGATCGATGTGCTGAACCGTGCCCGCCGAGGCCTTCAGAGCATTGTCGAGGCGAGCAACAGCCTGGCGAAATCCTCGGGATTTGAGGATTTCTCCCGCCGGATGATCCACGAACTGGCCGCACTTCTCGGCGTCAGCGAGGACGGCATCGTCTGCGTCCGCGGGCGTGACCGCGAACATCCGCCGAAGATCATCGGCTCGGCGGGACGGTTCGCTTCGGCCCTCAACCAGACCCTCGACACCATCAACGACCAATCAATCCGGGAATTGATCCAACGCTCGCTGGACGAACAGGCAAACATCGAGACGGAGAAGGCGCAGGTTCTGTTTTTCGCGGGCCAGGCGGTCGCACCTGCGGCCGCAGCCTACATCGCGACAAACAGGCGGATAGACGACACGGAGCGGGAATTGCTGCGGGTCTTTGCCACCAATATCGGCACCGGCCTGATCAATGTCGCGCTGACGAGCCAGCTCGACCGCATCGCCTACGAAGACAGCCTGCTCGAGATCGCGAACGGCAACGCGCTGAGGCGTGGCATTCAGGCGGCACTCGAGATTCCTCCGCCCCGCAGGCGGAAGGTCCTGTTCATCGAACTCAACCAATATGCGAGAAGCTGCGTCTCCCTCGGCGTCGAACAGGGCGATCATTTGCTGCGCGCCTTCGTGAAGCGCCTGGCGGCGGCCTTTCCGCCGCCCTGTATGATCGCCCGTTTGCATGAAGACGTATTTGCCGTGCTTGGCCCGGAATATCTGGTGCGGATCGACTATGTAAACCGCCTCGAAGCGGGCGCCCAAACCCCCGAAGCGCTGTTTTTCGGCGCCGAGGCGGCGTCTCTGGATCTCAATCACTTCACCTCGGCTCAAACCGTCATAGCGACAGGACTTCTGCTCCTGAAGAAGGCCGGACTGAAGGGGACGAGCGGCCAACTCATCGAATACGATCCGAATGTCGAAGAGGAAACGCGCCGCCGGTTCGCTCTTTCGCAGCAGCTTTACAAGGCTGTGCTCAACCGGGAAATCACTGTCGTTTTCCAGCCGCAGATCGACCTGACCGACAATCGGATTGTTGGCGCGGAGATCCTGGCGCGGTGGACGCGCCCGGATGGATCGACGATCTTTCCGGCGGATTTCATTCCGCTCGCGGAGGCGAACGGGCTGATCGTGCCCCTGGGTCAGCAGATCCTGGAACAGGCCTGCAGCGCGCTCCGCTCCATCGACGAAGCGGGATTTCCAGGGATCACCCTCGGCGTCAATGTCTCGCCGGTGCAGCTTGGACGAAAGGAATTCATCGACGAACTGATCGCGACCATCCACCGCTATGGCTTGTCGCCGGATCGGCTGGAACTGGAGATTACCGAGACCGTCGCCATGGAAGAGCAGCAACATGCTGACGACGTCCTCTCCATTCTCAGACGCAAAGGATTTGCCATCGCCATCGATGATTTCGGCACGGGCTATTCTTCCTTGGCAAAGCTCCGCTCCCTGGAGGCTGCCACACTCAAGATCGACCGGTCCTTCATTGCCGGTCTCGGCGGTGCCGGCCAGAACGAGACGATCGTTGAGATGATCATTCGGCTTGGCGAGCGCATGAACATGCGTGTCCTCGCCGAGGGTGTCGAAACAGAGCAGCAGGCGGAATGGCTGCAGTCGAGGCGATGCATCCTGGCGCAGGGCTTTCTCTACGCCCGTCCTGAGCCGTTCGAGCAGTTCCTGGCCAGGCTGCAAAATTCGTCTGTCAAGACTGCGTAATTGCCTATGATCCGCTCGTCCGCAACTCGCATATTTCCGTCGCTCCGGGCCGTTTATCGCCATCGCAGGCGGCTTGCCATCTTCGTGGTACCCTGGGTCGTGGGACTTGGCATCGGCGTTCCATTGCTCTGGCATCAGATCGGCGTGAATGCGCGAGAACCTCAGGTGCGCAACAGGGAGGAGACCCTGTCGCAAGGCTATGACATTCTCGGTCGGGCCCTGGACCGGCTGGGCCGCGACGCCCTGTTTCTGGCCGACCTGCAATCGCGCTTCGGCGAAACGACCACTCGGCTTGCTCCGTTGAGCGCTGAAATCTTCCAGAGTTTCGCCGCCAGCTCGCCGGATTACGATCAGGTACGGTGGCTGGATAATGACGGCAATGAACGGCTGCGCGTCAACCGCCGCAGCGGCGCTGAACCGGTCGTCGTGAGCAGCGAGCAGCTGCAGAACAAGGCGGACCGGCCCTATTTTCGCGATACGATTCAATTGCCGCTGAACGGCCTCTATTTCTCTGCCCTCGATCTGAATATCGACAACGGCGTGGTCGAGGTCCCCCATCTGCCGACATTGCGCGTTGCAAGTCCTGTCTTCCGCAACGGGATCAAGCAGGGCATCATCGTTATCAACTACCGCGCCACGCGGTTGCTCGAACGCCTGAAGCGCCTCGACAGGAGCGTCGAGCTCTATCTGATGAACCAGGCCGGATACTGGCTCCAGGGCCCAAATGCGGATGCGAACTGGGGCTGGCAGCTCGGGGCCTCAACGCCCGGCCCGGCTGAGGTAGAGATGTTGCGGGCGATCGGCAAGGGGGACAGGGGGCTTTTCGGCAGTAGGGACGGAGATTGGAACTACCGTCGCTTCCAACCCGGTGCTGGCTTGCTGGCAACAGGCGAAGTCGCGGAAAGACGTGCCGCGGATGCCGACCTCTATCTGCTCGCCCGTGACTCGGCGGCCGCGATCAACGACCAGGAAACGAGGGGAAAACTCATTCTCGGCGTGGTGGCGGCAATCCTTGCCGCCGTGGCGCTGGCGGTAACGGGACGTCTGGCCAACGGCATGGAGGCCGAAGCGGAATGGGCGCGGCAAATGGAGGACACGAACAAAACGCTGCGCGAGACCAATGAAAAACTGAGCGTAACCCAACGGGAACTTGCTAGGGCCGAACGGCTATCGTCGCTGGGCCTGATGGTTGCCGGCGTCGCCCATGAGATGAACACGCCGCTTGGAAGTGCTGCACTCGTGCTCAGCAAGGCCGCCAAGGATCTCAGGCTGTTCAAGGAACGGATCGTGGCGGGGCTGCGCCGCTCCGATCTCGACCTCTATATCGCAGACAGCGACGTCAGCCTCGATCTGGTGCGCGACGCCGTTCATCGATGCACCGCGCTGGTTCAACGGTTCAAACAGGTTGCAGTCGACCGCGCGACGCTGGAGAGACGGGATATCGATCTTGCCGCATTCATTCCCGATGCCGATCCGCGCCTGCGCAAATGGGACGCCAGCGCCGGCATCAGCCTGACGGTGAACGTGCCTGATGATCTGGCGATCACCACCTATCCGGGACCGTTTGCCCAGGTCCTGTCGAACCTCCTCAACAACTCGCTGCTGCATGCCTTCGATGCGGGCAAACCCGGCATGATCATCATCGATGTTCGGAGAATGGGGGAGCAGGTCCTCATCGAGTTTACTGACAACGGCCGCGGGATCAACGAGACGGACATCCAGAAGATATTCGAACCGTTCTTTTCCACGGCCCGTCACAGCGGCGGCACGGGCCTCGGGCTGCATATCGTCCACCAGATCGTCACCGAAGTACTCGGCGGATCGATCACCGTCGAGAGCCCGCCGACCGGCGGGGCCCGCGGCACCCGGTTCATCATCCGGCTTCCGAGAGTTGCTCCGGCACGGGCGGAAACCTGAGCACCTCCTCAGATCCCGGCATACCATTCGTAACCGCGATCCTCCCAGAAACCGCCGCTGCCTCCGTAAAGACGGCCGAGATCGGCAACCGCTTCGATGCGTGTCAGATATTTCGCCTGTTTATAGCCAAGCTGGCGCTCGACACGCAGCCGCAGCGGCGCGCCATGGGCAACTTCAAGGTCGCGGCCGTTCATCGTGTGGGCAAGGATGGTCTGCGGATGGAAGGCATCCACCAGATCGATGCTCTCGTAGTACCAGCCGGTGCCATCGAGCGTCTTTTCGTATTCGTCGGCACAATGGAAGACGATGTAGCGAGCTTCCGGCTTCAGGCCGACCGTCTTGAGCAGCGCACCCAGCGGCACGCCGGTCCATTTGCCGATGGCGCTCCAGCCTTCGACGCAGTCGTGCCGGGTGATCTGGGTGCGGGCCGGCAGCGCCTTGAGTTCAGCCAGCGACAGCTGCATCGGCTTGTCGACCAGACCGCCAACATCCAGCTTCCAGGTCGAGAACTGCTGGTTCATCCAGTCGAGATATTGCGGATTGTCCGGCATGCTGGTGCCGTTGGCGCGAAACACCGGCGAGAGATCCGCCTCAGTGAACTCGCGCGCCAGCGCATCGTCGCCGAGCAGGAAACGCTGGCTCTTCATCGAGAACCCTTCGGCGATCTTGAGGACGGATTTCGTCCGGTCGCTTTCGACAAGCGCGTCGCAGCCGCTCAAGCCGAGCGCCGAAGCCGTCATGGTCGCGCCGATCAGGAAGCGGCGGCGGGTGAGGATGCGGCTCATAGTTTGCCTCCCTTTATGTCCCCTTGATCGATGGCGTAGTAACCAGTGATCATCGAACGCAGATTGTTGAAGACGCCCGACAGGATCACCATCGCGACGTGGACAACCACGAAGGCGGTGAGGGAAAAGGCCGTCAGGAAGTGGATCGTGCGGGCTGACTGCCTGCCGCCGAATATATCGAGCAGCCAGGGTGCCACAGCGTCGAAGCCGGGCGACATGGTGAGCCCCGTGAGGATCATCAACGGCAGGAGCAGGAAGATAACCGCAACATAGGTTAGCTTCTGCAGCGTGTTGTAATGCCGCGCTTCCGGCCCTTTCGGAAACCGCAGCCGGGCGTGATTGACGATTTCATGGCCGATGTGGGCGGGCGTCAGTTCATTTCCCGCGGGTAAGAGATCGCGGCGGAAATGGCGGCTCAGCAGCCCGTAGGCGAGATAGATGAAACCGTTGATCACGAACAGCCACGCAAAGAAGAAATGCCAGCGCCGGCCTGTCGCGAGGTCCTGATAGCTCGGGATCGTCAACCAGTCGGGGAAACCGCGCGCGGTCGCCTCGCCGTCGACCTGCGAGAGGCCGAGAACCCCGGTCGTGTTGAAGGACAGCGAACCGATGCGGGTCACGCCCTTGGCCTTGTCGCCATCCTCGACCGCCTCCATGGAAATGAAGGACGGATCGTTGTCGGCACCGTACTGGCCCCAATAGAGCGCCGGATGCGCATTGAATATCTGCAGGCCGCTGAACAGCAGCACGGTCATGCAGAGCACATTCACCCAGTGCGAGAGGCGCACTAGCAGGCTGTGGCGGTAAATGACCGTCCGGCCGGTCGCAACGTCGGCATCGATCGTGGCCATGGTATTTCCTCCGAATGCGGGAAGTGGGCTCCAGCAGATAGACGCGGCCGCCGGACAAAAAGTTTCAGCGGCCGCGGTCAGATCATTTCACGGCATTATTTCATTGCGTCGCAGGCCTTCATCATCTCGGACTTCTTCATCGTGTTCTTTTCCATGCCGGCCTTGTGCATGCAGTCGGTCTTGGTGCCGGTCGCCATGGAATCCTTCTTCATCGAATTCTGCTTCATGGTGTCGGTTTTCATGGTGTCCTTCTTCATCGTGTCGGTGCTCGTGCTGCTCTGGGCGTTCGCCGCGCCGGCAAGCGAAAGGCCGACGACGAAGGTGCAGGCTGCAAGGCTGGAAAGAAGCTTGGTCATGGGATGTCCTCCTGGATCAATCGATGTGTCCGCCGGCTGCCTGCCGAGGGCTCACAACCATCAATTCGACCCACGCAGAAAGTCGTTACAGCTTCACGGTTATGTGATAGGCCGAAAGCATTCGAAATATTTTCCATTCCACCTGTAACCGTTTACGTGCTTTTCCGAATGATCATTGAAACAGCATGACGAGCGCCCATTCGGAAGAAGCCCTGAAGGCTATGATGCTTCTGTCCCTCGATGGGGACGAGGCAGCCTATCGGCGTTTGCTCAACGCGGTGCGTGTCCTGCTAGTCGGATATTACAGCCGCCGGATGGCTGCTGCAACGAAAGCGGACATGGAAGATCTTGTCCAGGAGACATTGCTGGCATTGCATTCGCGCCGGGAGACCTACGATCGCGAGCGACCGTTCACGGCATGGTTCTTCTCGATCGCCCGCTACAAGCTGATCGACCACCATCGCGGCCGCGGCGGCCGGATGATGGCGGAAACGGAGCTCGGCGAGGATTTCGAGAGCGACAACCATGAGGAAGCGATCTCCGCGCGGATGGATGTCGAGCGGCTTCTGGAAAGCCTGCCGGCGAAACAGCGGGAATTGATCCGTCAGGTGAAGCTCGAAGGCCAGTCGGTGGCCGACACGGCGAGCCGGACCGGTCAGTCGGAATCGGCGGTCAAGGTCGGCATTCACCGAGGGCTCAAGGCACTGGCGGAGAAACTGCGAGGCGGAAAGTGAGAAAGACGGACGACATCATCGACAGCCTGGTAGGCGACCTGAAGCCGGTGCCGCGGCATGCGCTGGCGCGCCGCTTCGTGCTCGGCGTCCTGCCGGCGCTCGTCGTGTCGCTGGTACTGATGCTGGCGATCCTCGGCCTGCGCATCGACATGGCGGAAGCGCTGATGCTGCCGGTGTTCTGGATCAAATCCGCCTACAATGCGCTGCTGGCGATCGCCGCTTTCCTCGCCGCCTATCATCTGGCACGGCCTGACGGTTCCAGGGGACGGTTCTTCCAGACCGCGGCGGCGATCGTTGCGATCATGGCTGTGGTCGCCGTGATCCAACTGATGATGTCGCCGGCCGAAAACTATTCCAAAATGATCATCGGATCGTCGGCGCTGCATTGCCCGCTGCTGATCTTCCTCTTCGCGCTTCCGGTATTTGCAGGAAACGTGTGGGTGCTGCGCCATGGCGCACCGACTGATCTGAAGCTGACCGGCTTCATCGCCGGCATCGCGGCGGGTGCTGCCGGCGCCTGGGTCTATTCCTGGTTCTGCACCGAGAACGGCATGCCCTTCGTGCTCATCTGGTATTCGCTCGGCATCCTGCTGACCGGCATTGCCGGTTCGCTTCTGGGACCCCGGCTGCTGCGCTGGTGAGCGGGCGGGAACGCCTCACATCCGATATTTTCATTGGCCCGCCGTTTTGTTCCGCCACAATTCAAATACGGGAATCCAGCCGCAAATCTGCTCGGCTGGATATCAAAAAATTAGGATTTTGGAAAAATGGTACGGTTGGGGGGTCTCGAACCTCCGACCTCAGGTGCCACAAACCTGCGCTCTAACCAACTGAGCTACAACCGCACAAGCGCCCTTGGGCGCCGTTGGGGGGTCACATACGGCGATCGGACTTTTTTTGCAAGTCCTATCCCGCAAATAGAAAGTCCTTTCCCGCAAATAGAAGAGGCCGGAGCATGCTCCGGCCTTCTCCTTCAAATCAGGCTCTAAAAATTAGGCAGCCTTGAAGGTCGTCATGACCTTTTCAGCGGCTTCCTTGCCGGGCTTCGTCACGTCTTCGACGATCTTGCGGGCGGTGTCCTGCATGGACTTGGCCTGCTCAACCGTGATTTCGGCCTGCTTGCGGATGAAACCAGTCTGCAGTTCGATCAGTTCGGCAAAGGACTTCACGCCGAGCAAGGATTCCATATGGGTTAGCGAGTTTTCAGCATTGGTACGCAGTGCGTCGATCGCCTTGAGGCCGAGTTCGACAGAGCCAGCCTGTGCCGACTGCATTGTGGATTCCACCGTCTTGGTGGCTTCCTCGGCAGCGGATTTCATCTTAGCATAGGCTTCGCGAGACTGGGTGGCGCCCTTTTCAGCGAAGTCGCGGAAGCCTTCGGTCATCTTGGACGGATCGAAAGCGGAGAAGGAAAAGATATCGTCGGTCTTGTATGCCATCGTTTCAGGTCCTCGTTGGCGATTTCTTCGGCAGAACCGAAGATGTCATGCCTCTTATATAGACCATCTCGTTGTGCATTGCAATATCATTGTGCGGTGCACAATAAAATGAATCCCGGAATTAACCCTGTCGGAGGTTTGGATAGCGCCGCTCTCGACCCGAAGGCAGGGGAAGGTTATTAACAATCCGTTAAACTACGTAGAAATCCGGTCACAAACGTCCTGTAGGTTTTGCCTATGTCCGCAGTCCAATACCCGTTCATCGATATTGCCGTGCACGAGCGCGTCCGCGATCGTTTTGCGGCGGGCGAAGCGATCGTGCTGTTTTCTCCGGACATGCAAAGCCCTCTCTGGGCGAACGGGCGCGGCGCCGATCTTTTCGGCTTCGGCTCCATCTACGATTTTCTCGACCAGGGTCCGAACCGCGTCGATATAGCCTTCCGCCAGATCGAAGCGGCTGCGCGCCAGCTCGGCGAAGTCGGCGACATCCGCAACCTGACGATCCGCGTCGCTTCCGGTTTCCAGCGCATTCCCGTGCAGGCGGTCTGCGAACTTGTTCAGGTTCAGGGCGAAGCGGCGGTACTGTTCAGCGCGCCGGTGGAACGAGGCAGGCTCTCACCCTCGGCCTCTGCGGCCCGGATGATCGAAGGCTTCGACGATCCCGATACGCATATGGCGGTGATCGACGAAAACGGCGAGGTGCTCGCCGCCTCGGCCGAGTTCGCGGGGCTCGGCGTTTCCACCCACACCGCCAAGATGATGACGACCATGGCGGGCGCCGATCCGAGCCGCCTCGTCAAGCGCCCCATCCCCACCTCCAAGGGCTACCTGCCGGCTGCGATCGGCAAGCTTTCCAACGAACCGGCCCTGCACCTCCTATTCACGGTCGAGACCGAACAGGGCCGGGCCACCGCCGCGAACGGCTACGAGCCGCGCGATGATGCGCCGGCGAATGCCGAAGCCGTCGAAGAAGCCGTGGCCGAACTTACCGCAAGCGATGACACCGCAGACTTCGCGGCCGAGCCCGCGCCTGCCGACGGTTTTGCCGATGTGATTGCCGCCGTGTCGGAGATCGTCGACACGGAAGAGCCGGAAGAAGAAATTTTGCTGGAGCCCAGCGAAAATTTTGCTCCCGTCCACGCCGCTGCTTCCGAGGAACCGGTAGAAGAGGTCGCGCCTGAAACGGCAGCACCGACCGCGGAAATCGATGCTGTTTCCTCGGCAGCAACGATCGGGGCGGCGGAAGAGGTCGTTTCCGAAACCGCCACCGAAGAAACCGTGGCTGGCGAGCCTGAGATGGTGGAGGCGGCGCCTGCAGCCGAACCCGCAGCCGCCGAAATTGCCGCGCCGGAACCGGACGGTTTCGTTTTCCGCCGTGACGGGCGCGCGACCCGTTTCGTCTGGAAGATCGATGCCGAGGGCCGGTTCAGGGAAGTTTCGAGCGAATTTGCCGACGCTGTCGGCCCGCATGCCGCCGATATCAACGGCATGGCCTTTACCGATCTGGCCGCCCTCTTCTATCTTGACCCCGAGGGCAAGATCACCGAACTGCTCAACAAGCGCGATACCTGGTCCGGCAAGACGATCTGGTGGCCGGTCGAGGGCACGTCTTTGATGGTGCCGGTCGATCTCGCCGCGCTGCCGACCTATACCCGCACCCGCGAGTTCGACGGTTTTCGCGGTTTCGGCATCGTGCGCATCGGCGATGCAGCCGAGGATCCGAACGCAGTTGGCCTGACGCTGACCCGCGCCGTGCCGGAGGATGTGGCCGAACCGGAAGCTGAGGCTGTTTCCGAAGCCTATGAGATGCCCGCCGATGCAGCGGACTTGGCGCCAGTAGACGATCTGGCCGTCGGGCAGGACGAAGCCATCGATGCGCCAGCTGGGATAGGCTCGGCCGAAGACGCAAACGCTGAAAGCTCCGCGAGTGCAGAACCGGCTGCAGAGGCTTCTGCGGCCGAGGAGCCAGAAGTCGCGGAAGATGCCGAACAGCCGGCGGCGGCCGAAGACATATCCGCCGATGCGACACCATCCGAAGACTTGCTTGCGAAAGACCTGCCGTTGGAGCCTGCCCCGGAGGACAGGCCGCAGCCGTCCATGTCCGGCCGGCAGATCCCTTCGCTGCTCGACTGGCCGGCCGGCGAACGCCCGGCGCTCCGGATCGTCGAAAACGCCGGCCGCCGCCATTCCGACAAGGTCATCCAGCTCGAGGAGCGTCGCTCCAACCGCCGCGACGGGCTGACCCCCGTCGAACAGGCTGCTTTCCGCGAGATCGCCCGCCAGCTCGACAATTTCGTCGGCCGCCGCAACGAGGAAAAGAAGCCGGAGACCTCGACCGAGGCGGAGGTACCCGCTGTCGAACCGAACGAGCCGACCGCGATAGAGCCCACCCAGCTCGAACATGAGACTGTGCGCGAGGAACCTGTCGCCCCCGTTTCAGAAGAGATTTCCGAGGAAGAGGCGATCGCATTCGCCGAAGAAGCGAACGAGGCTTTTGCCGACGCGCCGATCGAGCCCACTGAAGAGGTGGAAGATGCCGCAGAGGCGCTCGCCGACCCGCATCCGGAGCTGTCCGATCGTGAACTGTTGAGCCAGATGATCCCGGTCCGCGAGCGGATCGGTCTTTCCGCGGAAATCGTCGACCAGATGCCGGTGGCGCTTCTCGTGCACAGTGGCGACCTTTTGATCCACGGAAATCCGGAATTCCTGCGGCTGACCGGTTATGCTTCGATCGACGAACTGGCGGAAGTCGGCGGTCTCGATGCGCTGCTGCAGCGCCAGGATCTCGAAGGCAAGACGGCTGAGGCCGGCGGCATGGTCGTGGTGCGCGCCGACGATGAACTGGTGCCGGTGACGGCACGCCTTCAATCCGTCCGCTGGGACAATTCGACTGTCCTCATGCTGGCGCTGATGCCAGTCGTGGCCGAGGTACAGGCCTCCACCGAGGACGGCCAAGCGGCAGAAGTCATTCCGTTGCGCGCACCGCGCGCCGCCGACCAGCTGGCAAAGCTGCAGGTCGAGGTGACGGAACTGCGCGCGATCCTGGAAACCGCCACCGACGGCGTGGTCATCATCGGTGCGGAAGGCGACATCCGTTCGCTGAATCGGGCGGCGAGCGCGCTCTTCAACTACGATAATGAAGAGATCAGCGGCAAACCCTTCGTCACGCTGTTTGCGCATGAGAGCCAGCGGGCGATCCTCGATTATCTCGCAGGCCTTGCCGGCCACGGCGTCGCCAGCGTCCTCAACGACGGCCGCGAAGTGATCGGCCGCGAAGCTTCCGGCGGCTTCCTGCCGCTGTTCATGACGATCGGCAAGCTGACCTCCTCGAACGGTTATTGCGCCGTCATCCGCGACATCACCCAGTGGAAGCGCACCGAAGACGAGCTGCGTACCGCCAAGCGCGCCGCCGAGACCGCAAATGCCCATAAGAGCGAATTCCTCGCCCATGTGAGCCATGAAATCCGCACGCCGCTCAACGCGATCATCGGCTTTGCCGACATGATGGCGAGCGAGCGCTTCGGCCAGATCGGCCATGCGCGTTATGTCGAATATGCCAACGACATCAGCCGCTCCGGGCGGCATGTGCTCGATATCGTCAACGACCTCCTCGACATTTCCAAGATCGAGGCGGGCGAGATGGAGCTCGATTTCGTCGCCGTCGGCCTCAACGAGGCGGTGTCGGAAGCCGTCTCGCTGGTGCAGCCGCAGGCAAACGGCCAGCGCGTCATCATCCGCACGGCGCTCTCGCATGCCGTGCCTCAGGTGGTCGCCGATCCGCGTTCGATCAAGCAGATCGTGCTGAACATCCTGTCGAACGCCATCCGCTTCACGCCCTCGGGCGGCCAGATCGTCGTCTCCACCGCCTACGAGACCAATGGAAACGTGGTACTTCGTGTCCGCGATACCGGCATCGGCATGACCCGCTCGGAGCTGGAGCTTGCCATGAAGCCGTTCCGCCAGGTGTCGAGCGCCTCGCACAAGCGCGGCGACGGTACCGGTCTTGGCCTGCCGCTGACAAAGGCGATGGTCGACGCAAATCGCGCCGCCTTCGCGATCACTTCCGCGCCGAACGAGGGCACGCTGGTGGAGATCACCTTCCCTTCGCCGCGGGTGCTGGCGAACTGATCAGGAGATTGTAACCGGGTTTGGCATCGTCACTGCCGCAGGTAATACCCTGTTTCTCGCCAACGGGACACGGTTGCGATCGAACCTATCAGCATCTCAGAGTTGAGAATAGCGTGAAAAGAAAGGCAGCCGAAGCTGCCTTTGAAGTTTAATGCTGTCCAACGAGGGTCGGTGGAGACGTCATGTCTATGAAAGCTCGCGGCTAGGCGTATTTCATACACGAGACGAAACCATGTTGCTCCACTTTTGATCAAAGCGGCTTAATAGCGCGTTAACGGCGCTCCATTTCTGGAATTTATGCTGGAGATGTACCGTATCGATACATCTCGCCTCGTCGGGGATACCCGGCCATTCAGCTTTTCAACTCGGCAAGGCCGTCGAACAGATCAAGCGCTTCCGGGTTGGCGAGCGTCTCCTTATTCCTGACCGCCCGGCCGTGCACGACGTCGCGGACTGCGAGTTCGACAATCTTACCGGACTTGGTGCGGGGGATATCGGCGACCTGAATGACCTTGGCCGGCACGTGGCGCGGCGATGCGCCGGTGCGGATGCGGGCCTTGATCGCCTTGGCGAGATCGTCACTCAGCGTCAGGCCGTTCGCGAGGCGGACGAAGAGGATGACGCGGACGTCGTCGTCCCAGTCCTGGCCGATGCAGATGGCTTCCACGACCTCCTCCATCTGCTCCACCTGATTGTAGATCTCGGCGGTGCCGATCCGCACGCCGCCCGGATTGAGCGTCGCGTCCGAACGGCCGTGGATGACGATGCCGTCATGTTCGGTCCATTCGGCGAAATCGCCGTGGCACCAGACATTCTCGAAGCGCTCGAAATAGGCGGCGCGATATTTCTGGCCTCCGGGATCGTTCCAGAACATGAGCGGCATGCACGGGAAGGCCTTGGTGCAGACGAGCTCGCCCTTTTCCCGGCGCACCGGCTTGCCGTCGTCGTTCCAGACGTCGACGGCGAGCCCCAGGCCCGGCCCCTGGATCTCGCCGCGCCAGACCGGCTTCAGCGGATTGCCGAGCACGAAGGTGGAAACGATGTCGGTACCGCCCGAAATCGAGGCCAGATGCACGTCGGATTTGATGCCTTCGTAGACGAAGGAAAAACCTTCCGGCGAGAGCGGCGAACCGGTGGAGATGACGAGCCTGAGCGCGGCCAGATCGTGGCTCTGCTTCGGTGCGATGCCGCCCTTGCGGAGCGCGTCGATGTATTTTGCCGAGGTGCCGAACACCGCGAACTTTTCAACTTCGGCATAGTCGAACAGGGCATTGCCATCCGGCGCAAACGGCGAACCGTCGAACAGGCAGAGCGTGGCGCCGACTGCGAGGCCTGACACCAGCCAATTCCACATCATCCAGCCGCAGGTGGTGAAATAAAACAGCCTTTCGCCAGGCTCGAGGCCGCAATGGAAGCGATGTTCCTTGAGATGCTGTAGTAGCGTGCCGCCGGCCGAATGGACGATGCATTTCGGCACCCCGGTCGTGCCGGACGAAAAGAGAACGTAGAGCGGATGGGAGAATGGCAACGGCGCGAACTCGATCGACCGCGCCTCGTAAGGCGCCGTGAAATCCGCCAGCATGCGGCCATCGTCAAGCGATGCGGCCAGTGTCGGCGCGTCGCCCGCATAAGGCACGACCAGAACCGGCGTCTTCAGCACCTCGGAAACTGCCCTCACCTTGGCGGCGACGTCCTGAAGCTTGCCGTTGTACCAGTAACCGTCGCAGGTGATGAACAGTTTTGGGTCGATCTGGCTGAAACGGTCGAGCACGCCCTGTTCGCCAAAATCAGGTGAACAGGAAGACCAGATGGCTCCGATCGAGGCCGCGGCCAACATGCAGGCAATCGTTTCCGGCATATTGGGCATCATCGCGGCAATGCGGTCGCCCTTCTCGATGCCAAGCCCCCTGAAGGCTTGCTGCAGGCGGGAGACTTCGGCGCGAAGCCTATCCCAGGACCAGCGATAGCGCACCTTGTCCTCGCCGCGGAAGATCAGCGCGTCTCCGGCGCCTGTTCCGGAAAGTAGATTTTCTGCGAAATTCAGCGTGGCATCAGGGAAAAACCGGGCGGCAAGCATGTCTTCGCCGTTGATCAGCACTCGGTCGCCGCGCTCGCCCTTGACGCCGCAGAATTCCCAGACCGCGGACCAGAAATCGGCGCGCTCGCCGATCGACCACGCGTAGAACGCATCATAGTCGAGGAAGACTTTGCCAAAGCGCTCGGCGCACCAGCTGATGAAATGATAAAGCGGGGTTTTCTGCTGTACTTCCGCCGAGGGGCTCCAGAGCGGCTGTTCATTGCCCATTCCCATTCCTCCACCCTCGGAGAACCCCACCCCGACATCGGAACCAGGGTTCTGCCCCATCTCCATCCACGCCAGATCCTGCGAGGTCGCAGCGTATCGGTTTTTATAGCATGTTGCACCGCATTATAAAGGAGACCGCCAGGGAAGTTTCACGGATTTGCGCGAACCCAGCATTTCCTATAATGCGCGTGTGATCATGCTCACCAACCCGTTCGGACATCTGCGGAAGAACCTGAGCCGCCCGCTGGGCCGGCGGTCGCGCCGCGTTCTGATCGGCGCCATCATCGCAGTGTGCCTCTTTTCGCTTTTCCAGCTCATCGCGCCGTTCCTGGTTTCATCGACCGTGGTACGCGAAAGCATGGAGCGGGCGGTCGCCGAATGGACCGGCCACGATGTGACGATTGAGGGGACGCCGGATATCCGCTTCTGGCCGGAGCCCAGGATCACGCTCAGGGAGATCACCATCCGCAAGCAGGCGGAAGACGGCGAGCGGGTACTTGGCCGGGTCTCGCGGCTGTCGGCTTCTTTCGATCTTCTGCAGGCTCTGCTCGGACGGCCGGAGTTCAAGGATTTTCGCCTCACAAACCCGGAGATCTATGTCCTCAGGGAGGCCGACGGCAGGCTCGACTGGGCGAATGACGGGCTGCTCAGCCGCGCCGTGCGCGATGCACGGCCGGACGGCAGCAGTCAGGCACTGGCGACGGATGACGATGCGCGGATGGGCGATGTCCGCATCAGCGACGGGATGTTCGAAATCTCCGACGTCGCCAGTGGCCGGGTCACGCGGTTCCAGTCGATCAACGGCACGCTCGACTGGCCCTGGCTCTCACGGGGCCTGGAACTGAAGGCAGATGCCTATCTCAACGGCCAGGCGCTGACGCTGGACATGAACTCGACGCAGCCGCTGCTGCTGCTCTCAGGCAAAAGCGGCAATATCTCCGGCACGATGGCGTCCGCTCTCTTTCATGGCCAATTCCGCGGCGTCGCCAATCTGGCCGCGCATGCGTTTCTTTCCGGCGATGCAGAACTGACGGTTCCCGACCTTTCGACGGCAATGCGCTGGGCCGGGCTGAACTTTGCCGGTGTCGAACGCCTGAAGAGCTTCTCGTTGAATACCCGGCTCGTCACCAACGAAGACATCCTGCGCTTGGACAACCTGTCCCTCGGGCTGAACGACGCCAAGGCGACCGGCATACTCGATCTCGTGCTGCCGCCGGACCGGCCGGCGAGGCTCACCGGTACGCTCGCTTTCGACCGGATGGACCTTTCCGCAGCGCTTGCCGCCATCGCGCCGCGCGCCATGGGTGACACCAGTCGGGGCAATAGCCATCTCGCAGGCCTGGAACTCGACCTGAGGCTTTCTGCCCAGCAGGCGACGCTCGGGCCTTTCCAGCTTTCGGAAGCCGCCGTAAGCATCATGAACGTCGGCGAGCAATCGCGCATCGACATCGCCGACAGCGATTTCGAGACCGGCCGACTGACCGGCCGGATCGCCACGGTGAAGGGCGGTACGGCCGGAGCCGTGGCGTTGCGCCTTGCCATCCAGGACGCGGATTTCGGCAATATCGTCAAGGAACTTGGCCTCGCCGGCCCGCTTCCGGCGGCGCGCGGGTCGCTGGATCTGGCGCTCGACGTCGATCGGCCGCTGGAACCGGAAGCTTGGCGCAATGCGAAAGGCACCCTACGCTTTCGGACGGACCGCGGCTCGCTTTCCGGCGTCAACCTTGCCGGTGTCCGGCAGCTTGCAGCTCAAAAAACCTATTTTCCGCTGAGCGATGCCGGCAGCGGCAGCCTGGAATTCGACCATATCGACATCTCTGCCAACCTCGCGGATGGTTCGGCGGATATCCGCGAAGGAAAGATCACCGGCCCTTCCGAGAACCTGACGCTTTCCGGCGTTGTTCCCTACATCAACAGCAGCCTCGCGCTCTCCGCAACCATTGAGCCGATTGCGCAGGGCACCAAGGCGGCACCGCTGATGGTCTTCATCGGCGGCTCCTGGCCGAACCCGGTCATCTGGCCTGTTTCGCAAACTCCGGCGAAGCCCCTACAATGAACCGAATCAACCGGATGGGGGTTATCTGGTGTCGAGATTCCTGATCAGTCTATGCAAGGCGCTGCTCGCCTGCCTCATCATGGGCGCAGTGCTCAGCTTCTTCGGCATCACCATGCCGACGCTACTGGCGCTCCTGCATCTGACGCCGGACGATATCAGGGTCGGGCTCGAAAACGCCTATATCTGGTCGGTGCCGCGCATCGTGCTCGGCGCCGTCATCGTGCTGCCGGCGTGGCTGCTCATCTATATCTTCCTGCCGCCGCGGGGCGAATGATCGTCAGGTCGCGTCGCGAGCGGCGACATGCTCATCGCGGATGCGGCGCATTTCCGTCTGCTTGGTGCTGATCGAGGCGATGATGACGCCGATCGTCACCAGCCCGATCAGGATGGTGCAGATCGCATTGATCTCCGGTGTGACGCCCAGGCGCACCTGGCTGTAGATCTTGATCGGCAGCGTCGTGGCACCCGGCCCCGTCGTGAAGCTCGCGATGACGAGGTCGTCCAGCGACAGGGTGAAAGCCAGCATCCAGCCGGCGATGACGGCGGGGAAGATCAGCGGCAGGGTGATCTTGAAGAAAGTCTTGACTGGCGGACAGCCGAGATCGAGCGCCGCCTCCTCGAGGCTGAGGTCGAAGGTCAGCAGCCGCGACTGCACGACGATCGCCACGTAGCACATGGTGAATGTCGTATGCGCGATAACGACCGTCCAGAAACCGCGATCGATACCGACGGCGACGAACAGCAACAGCAGCGACAGGCCGGTAATCACTTCCGGCATGACGAGCGGCGCATAGATCATCCCGGAAAATAGCATCCGGCCGTGAAAGCGCGTGAACCGCACCAGGGCAAGCGCCGCAAGCGTGCCCAGCACCGTGCCGATCGTGGCGCTGATGACGCCAACGCGTGCGGTCACCCAAGCGGCGTCCATGAGGCCCTGGTTCGACCACATGGTGCGATACCATTGCAGCGAAAACCCGCCCCAGACAGTGACGAGCTTGGAAGCATTGAAGGAATAGACCACCAGGATGATGATCGGGATGTAGAGGAAGGCAAAACCGAGGGTCAGGACGGTGGCATCGAAGCGGGAGGATTTCATCTCAAACCACCTTCTTCTGCTGGTTCTGGAAAATCATGATCGGCACGACCAGCATGATCAGCAGGATGACCGCTACGGCCGATGCCAGAGGCCAGTCGCGGTTGCCGAAGAACTCCGTCCACAGCGTCTTGCCGATCATCAGCGTATCGGCACCGCCGAGCAGATCCGGAATGACGAACTCGCCGGTGATCGGAATGAAGCAGATCATCGAACCGGCGATGACGCCCGGCAGCGACAGCGGAAAGGTGATCTTCCAGAACGCCTTCCAGGGCGGGCAGCCGAGATCGCTTGCGGCCTCCAAGAGCGTATTGTCCATCTTCTCCAGTGCCGAATAGAGCGGCAGGACCATGAAGGGCAGGTAGGAATAAACGATTCCGATGAAGACGGCATAATCGGTGCGCAGGATCTGCACCTGATCGTCTACGCCAAGAAGGCCGACCGATCGGAACAGCAGCGTCAGCAGTCCGTCGGGCTTCAGGATGCCGATCCAGGCATAGACGCGGATCAGGAACGACGTCCAGAACGGCAGGATGACCAGCATGACCAGCGTTGGCCGCAGCATCGTCGGCGCGCGAGCCATGGCGAGCGCCATCGGATAACCGATCAGCAGCAGCAGGAAGGTGGAGATCACCGCGATGCGCAGCGAAGACAGATAAGACTCGATATAAAGCGGATCGCCGGTCAGGAACAGGTAGTTGTCGAAGTCGAGTTGCGAGACGAAGTCGCCGAATGCGTCGAACCCTTCAAAGAGCGGCGTATAGGGCGGCATGGCGATCGTCGTCTCCGACAACGATATCTTGAAGATGATCAGGAAGGGCGCTGCGAAGAACAGCAGCAGCCAGACATAGGGAACCGCGACCACCAGCCAGCGGGCGGGATTGGGTTTGTTGGCGGGGTGGGTTTCGGAAACGCTTGCCATCTCCTTGTCCTCCTCAGCGCGTCAACACGAGGCCGGCATCGAGCGGCCAGGTGAGCCACACCATGTCGCCGAAGGTAATCGGCCGGTCGACGAGGCGGGAGACGTTGGCCTGCGCCGCACGCACCACTCGGCCATCCGCGAGCCTGACGAGAAAAACCGAGAAGTCGCCGAGATAACCGATGTCCCAGACTTCGCCGTAAACCGCATTGGCCGAGATATCGGCCGGCTGGTCGGGCGAGATACGCACCTTTTCCGGCCGCACCGCGAAAGCGACCTTGTCGCCCTTCACCGCCTGGCATTCCTGCTCGACGGAGACGGCGATGCCGTCGCAGTCGATCCTGACCGAGCCCGGTGCGCCGAGCGCGCTGTCCGTCGAGGTGACGGTGCCTTCGAGGATATTGATGTCGCCGATGAAATCCGCAACGTAGCGGCTGTTCGGCGCTTCGTAGATCTCGGCCGGCGTTGCCACCTGCATGATCAGGCCCTTGTCCATGACCGCGATACGGTCTGACACGGTCATCGCCTCTTCCTGGTCGTGGGTGACGATCAGGAAGGTGAGGCCGAGCTTGGTCTGCAGGTCCATCAGCTCGAATTGCGTCTCTTCGCGCAGCTTCTTGTCGAGCGCACCGAGCGGTTCGTCGAGCAGCAGCACCTTGGGGCGCTTGGCGAGAGACCGGGCGAGCGCGACGCGCTGGCGCTGACCGCCGGAAAGCTGGTTCGGCTTGCGTTTGGCGAACTGTTCCAGCTTGACGAGCTTCAACATCTCCTCGACGCGGTCGGCGATCTCGCCCTTCGGAAGATTGTCCTGCTCCAGGCCGAAGGCGACATTCTTTTCGACCGTCATATGCGGGAAGAGCGCGTAGGACTGGAACATCATGTTGGTGGGCCGGCGATAGGGTGGCACGCCGGAAATATCCTTGCCCTGCAGCAGGATTCGGCCTTCGGTCGGCTCCTCGAAGCCGGCGAGCATGCGCATCAGCGTCGTCTTGCCGCAACCGGACGGCCCGAGCAGCGAGAAGAACTCCCGCTCGTAGATATCGAGCGTCAGGTTATCCACGGCGGTGAAGGTGCCGAACCGCTTGGTGATGTTTTCGAAACGGATGAACGGAACTGCTGAAGGATCAGCCCAGGGAGAAAATTTGCGTTTAACCGGCCCAAGAGATTTCGCCATGCCTTACCCCATTTCGCCCCGATGGCCGCCCGAAAGTAATCGGGGCAGACGTTTCCGCCTGCCCCGCCCTTGATCAGCTACCGGTCTTGATCTGCGTCCAGACCCGGTTCAGGACCCGCTGCTCGCGCGGCCCGTATGGCGAAATGGTGAAGAGCTTCTTGACGACGTCTTCCGGTGGATAGGCGGAGGGATTTTCCAAGACTTCCTTGTCGATGAACTTCTGCGAAGCCAGGTTGCCGTTGGCGTATTGAACGAAGTTGGAAGCCTTGGCGATGACTTCCGGCTTCATCAGGTAGTTGATGAAGGCATGCGCCTCGTCGACATGCTTCGCGTCCGCGGGGATCGCGAGGTTGTCGAACCACATATACGTGCCTTCCTTGGGAATGACGAACCGGATCTTGACGCCGTTCTTGGCTTCCTCGGCGCGGGTCTTGGCCTGCAACACGTCGCCCGACCAGCCGATCGTGATGCAGCTGTCGCCATTGGCGAGTTCATCGATATAGGCCGACGAATTGAAGGTCTTCACCGACTTGCGAATTTTCGAGTAGACGGCGCCGCCGGCTTCGAGGTCCTTGGTGTCCTTGCTGTCGGGATTCTTGCCGAGATAGTTCAGCGCGATCGCAAAAGTCTCGTCGGATGCGTCGAGGATGTTGATGCCGCAGGACTTCAGTTTTGCGGCGTTTTCCGGCTTGAAGAGAACATTCCAGCTGTCGATCGGCACGTCGCCGAGTGCGGCCTTCACCTTGTCGACGTTATAGCCGATGCCGGTGGTGCCCCACATGTAGTTGACGGCATACAGATTGCCGGGATCGTATTTCGCCAGCCGCTCGGTAACCACCGGCCACATGTTGGAAAGGTTGGGCAGTTTCGACTTGTCGAGCTTCTGGAACACCTTGGCCTGGATCTGGCGGGCCAGGAACGGGCCGGTCGGCACGACGACATCGTAACCGGAGCCGCCAGCCAGAAGCTTGGTCTCCAGCATCTCGTTGTTGTCGAACACGTCGTAGATGACCTTGATGCCGGTCTCCTTGGTGAAATCCCCCAGGATCGATTCATCGATATAGTCCGACCAGTTGTAGACGCGGACTTCACGCTCCTGGGCCAGAGCAGCCGTCGCGGCGAAAGCCGCCGCGGCAACTGCGGCGGCAAGGCTGAGCAAATGACTTTTCATGATCTCTCCTGTTCCAGTTTTGTCTGAGCAATCGTCAAATCGCGCCTAATTCCCTTATATTTTTTCGCGAGAGTAAAAAGTAATTTTACACCCCACAAGGGGGAATGTGCGCCGCCGCAAAACTCATTGAAAATCGAAGGCACTGAGACCGGTCACCATCTCGTCCAGACCGAGCGGTCTCGTGACCGGAGGCTCGGCGCGCGAGAGGCAACCCTGCCTTTCGCAGAGCCGGCAGGCGGTGCCGGCAAGCACCGTTCCGACGGCCCCCGGCAGTGCCTCGCCATAGACGGTGTCGCCGCCGCTCGACAGATCGCAGCCGAGAAGAATTGCCGTACGGCGGATACGCTCGCCGAATCCCGATTGCGGACCTTCGAGCGTGCGCGACACCGTTAGGAATGCGGCGCCATCCGGCATCTCGACCCGATCGACGAGAACCTGTCCCGGCTGAAGGAAGGCGGCATGAAGGCCGAGCTTCGGACAGAGCCCGCCGAAACGGGCCTGCGGGAACCCCTGCGCACCGGCGCGGCGGATGGCGTTACCGGCGTGATCGACTTCCATCAGGAAAAACGGAATGCCCGGCGTGCCGGTCCGGGCAAGCGACGTGAGCCGGTTGGCGGCCTGCTCAAACGACACGTCGAAACGGGAGCGCAATACGTCGAGGTCGTATCGGGCACGCTGGGCCGCCGTGAGAAAAGCCCCATAAGGCATCATCAGCGCATGAGCGGCATAACGGGCGAGCTCGAAGCGGCCGATGCGTCGCGCCTCGTTGGTGGAGAGGTTTAGATCATCGAGTTCGGCGGCGATCTCCTGGCCCAATGCAAGCAGCGCCACTTCCATGGCAAGCTCGCGCGTCCGGTCGAAGGGCGAGAGCCGTTCTGACAGAAACAGCCGCATGGAATGGCGGTCGTAGCGCCGGCGCAGGTTCGGCATGGCATGAACCGGCAGCGTACGCACCACGATGCCGTGCTCGTTCTTCGCCCAGGCCTTCAAGGCACCAGGCAGTTCGTCGCCGGTCCCTAGCCTAGCGACGAAGGTTTCGGCCGCATCCTCGATACGCGCGAAAAAGTTGGGGCGGCGCTGCAGTGTCTCGCGCACCTCGTCGATCGGCAGGCGCGTGCCGGCGATCGAGGTCTCGTGACCCTCGCGGGCCAGCAGATCGGAAAGATCCGAAAGCCGGGCCGCTTGCTCGCGATAAGCGCGATAGAGCTTCATCAGCCCCAGCGCCGCGTTGGGGGCGGCTTCCGCCACCTCGATGATTTCCTGATCCCCCGGGATCTCGCCCGCCAGCAGCGGATCGGCGAACACCTCGCGCAGCCGCCCCGCAAGGCCGCCACCTTCCCCCTGCAGCGTATCGAGATCGACCTTGTAGACTGAGGCAAGCTTCAAGAGGAGCTGGACCGTGAGCGGCCGCTGGTTGCGCTCGATGAGGTTGAGATAGGAGGGCGAAATGCCGAGCGCTTCGGCCATGGCCGTCTGGGTGAGCCCAAGCCCCAATCGCACCCGCCGTACCCGCGGGCCGGCAAAAATCTTTCGCTCCGCCACTTTTGTCACCGCTTTTACAAAATCGGCCAGCCCGCCGCATTTACCATTGTAACATCTTCACAGAACCCTTTGTGAAAGACAAGACAACTTAACCCCTTTCATACCCGCATTTTTGTATCTTTTCTGGCAGTGCAGCATTCTTTTCTGTAAATTCAGTCACATCAGAAGCGCCATATCTTGGCTCGCCGATTTACATAGGAGGAAAGCAATGACAGATTTTTACACGCTGGTTCCAGGCGCTCAAAAAGGGCGTTTCGAGGGTGTCGAACGCCCTTACTCCGCCGAGGACGTGAAGCGGCTGCGCGGTTCGGCCGAGATCCGTTATTCGCTTGCCGAGATGGGCGCCAACCGGCTGTGGTCGCTGCTGCACCGCGAAGACTTCGTCAACGCGCTCGGCGCGATGACCGGCAACCAGGCAATGCAGCAGGTCCGCGCCGGGCTGAAGGCAATCTACCTCTCCGGGTGGCAGGTCGCGGCCGATGCCAATACCGCATCCGCCATGTATCCGGACCAGTCGCTCTATCCGGCCAATGCGGCACCGGAACTGGCGCGGCGCATCAACCGCACCCTGCAACGTGCCGACCAGATTGAGACCGCCGAAGGCAAGGGTCTTTCGGTCGAGACCTGGTTCGCGCCGATCGTTGCGGATGCGGAAGCCGGGTTCGGCGGGCCGCTCAACGCCTTCGAGATCATGAAGGCATTCATCGAGGCGGGCGCCGCCGGCGTCCATTACGAAGACCAGCTCGCATCGGAAAAGAAGTGCGGCCATCTCGGCGGCAAGGTGCTGATCCCGACCGCCGCACATATTCGCAACCTGACGGCCGCGCGGCTTGCCGCCGACGTCATGGGCACGCCGACGCTGGTCATCGCCCGCACCGATGCAGAAGCGGCCAAGCTGCTCACCTCGGATATCGACGAGCGCGACCAGCCCTTCGTCGACTACGATGCCGGCCGGACAGTGGAGGGCTTCTACCAGGTCACGAACGGGCTCGAACCCTGCATCGCCCGCGCCGTCGCCTATGCGCCCTATTGCGATCTCATCTGGTGCGAAACCTCGAAGCCGGATCTCGAACAGGCCCGTCGGTTTGCGGAAGGGGTCCACAAGGCGCATCCCGGCAAGATGCTCGCCTATAACTGCTCGCCGTCGTTCAACTGGAAAAAGAACCTCGACGACGCGACGATCGCCAAGTTCCAGCGGGAACTGGGTGCGATGGGCTACAAGTTCCAGTTCATCACGCTCGCCGGTTTCCACCAGCTGAATTTTGGCATGTTCGAGCTCGCCCGTGGCTACAAGGACCGCCAGATGGCGGCCTATTCGGAGCTGCAGGAGGCGGAATTCGCCGCCGAGATCAACGGTTATACCGCCACCAAACATCAGCGCGAGGTCGGCACCGGCTATTTCGACGCTGTCTCCGTGGCAATTACCGGCGGACTTTCGTCCACCACCGCAATGAAGGAATCCACGGAGCACGACCAATTCCGGCCGGCTGCGGAATAAGCCTGAACCCCATCACAAGGAGGAGAACCGACATGAACATCCAGACCCACGTCAAGGAACGCGCAGAAGAGCAGTCGACGGCGATGACGCCCGACCAGCAGGCAGCGATCCGCACGCTTGCCAACGATCTGCACCGCCTCAACCATGCAATCATGAAGGCGGTCGAGGCCGGGGTTTCGGTGGAGCTCGTCCGTTCCGCCCGGCACCATGGCGGCGGCGGTCATTGGGGCGACCTGATGATCCCGGTCGTCGTCACCAACCGGATGCAGTGATCGAAAGACAGGTTTAAGGCTGGCGGCCTGCGAAAAGCGGGCCGTGGCCGCGGACGAACTTCACCATCCGATCGACCACCGCGCGGATATCCCGGCGGTGGCGATCGTCGTTGTTCATGACGATCCACTGATTGTGGCGCAGGCTTTCGATCTCTCCTCCGACACGCTCCAGCCGCATGTCCTGATCGCCGACGAAACAGGGCAGGACCGCGGTCCCGGCGCCGCCAAGTGCCAGATCGCGCAGAGAACGCGGGCGGTTGACGGTGACGACCACCTGACCTCCCCGTTCCTGATGCGGCCAGCGCAAATAGGCGGAAATCGCGTCCTCCTCCGCGACCGCAAGCCAGCGTTCGGCAGCCGAGGGATGGGCGTTGCGGGCACGATAGGCCGCATAGGCGACCTCGCCGAGCCTGGTCGCCGCGAGGTTCGGCTCGTCCGGTTCGAACGCGCGGATGCCGATGTCACTTTCCCGATGCGCAAGGCTCGCTCGTCGCTCGGCAATATAGAAATCGAGGCGGAAATCGTCCCGTTCGGTGCGGATGAGCGATAGATTACGCGTGAACATCCAGGCGAGCCAAGTGCCGCAGGCAACCCTTACCAGCGTGGAACCGGCGCCTTCCCGTTTCCAGCTTTCGATGCGCCGGGCAGCGCCTTCCATCTCCAGGATCTGGGCAAACAAGGCAGATCCATCGGCGGTCAGCTGATAGCCGGTACGGCTGCGCAGGAACAGGGGGCGCCCGATCGCCTCTTCGAGATCGAGCATCCGCCGACCAACCGTCGCAGGGCTGAGACCGGTGACGCCCGAGGCCCCGGATAGTCCGCCAAGCCGGGCAACCCGCATGAAAAGCTCGTAGGCATCCCAGTTGACGTTTTTCATCAGTGAAAAGCATAGCGGGAATCTGGCGGTACAAGAAGCAGTTTTTGAGGTTTAATAAAGGAGACGATTTCCACAAACGGAGCAATTCCGATGCATGAGAACATCGTCGCAGCTGCCTTTTCCTATCCCTTCGGAACAAAGTCCATCCGTCGTGATATAGCCGCGGAAAACGATTTTTATGAACGTTACGCCCAGCCCTATCCGAGCTGGTTCGCTGAACTGCTGCGGTTCAGGGGCAGACGTAAAGGCGGCGTCACCCCTACTTTGACACCCGCAAATATTACGCAGCGCGAGAATAACGGGAACGACTGTTCGTATCGATGCGGAACTGCTCTACCAGTTCAAGCAGGGCATCCGCTTCGCTTGCAAGGCGTCGGCTCGCTTCCGTGGTTTCGCCGACCATCGCGCCGTTCTGCTGGGTCATCTGGTCCATGCGGTTGACGGAGTTGTTGATGTCCTGCAATGCGGCCGACTGATCCTGGCTGGCGGTCGCGATCATTTCCACGTGCTGGCTGACGCCGGTGATCTGCTGGCTGATCGCCGCCAGCACTTCGCCCGCCTCCTGCACCAGGCCGGCACCGGAGCCGACCTCCCGGCTCGACTGGGTGATCAGGTCCTTGATTTCCTTGGCGGCACTGGCGGAACGTTGCGCCAGTTCGCGAACTTCCTGCGCCACGACCGCAAAACCCTTGCCGGCCTCGCCGGCCCGGGCCGCCTCGATGCCGGCGTTGAGCGCCAGCAGGTTGGTCTGGAAAGCGATGTCGTCGATCACCTCGATGATCAACTCGATCTTTCCCGAAGCCTCCTCGATGCGTCCCATGGCGCCGACCGCATTGCTCACCACCGTGCCGGAACTGTCGGCACTTTTCTTGGTGAGCGAAACGGCGCGGTTGGCCTCGCGGGCGCGTTCGGCCGAAGAACGGACCGTTGCGGTGATCTCATCAACGGCGGCGGCTGTCTCTTCGAGGGAAGCTGCCTGGGTTTCGGTACGGCGCGAAAGCTCTTCTGAGGAATGGCTGAGATCGGCGCTGCTCTTCTGGATGGAGAGCGTGCTTTGGCGGATGTGAGAAAGCGTATCGCGCAACCGGACGATAGAACCGTTGAAGTCGGTGCGAAGTTGTTCCAGCCGACCGGAGAACTGCGTCTCGATCGTGCTCGACAGATCGCCATCAGCTAGGCGGGCCAAAGCCGCACCCAATTCGCTGACTGCCGTGTCGATCTGACGGTCGACACGTTGTTTTTCGGCATCGTTGCGAAGGCGTTCGGCCTCCGCTTCGGCGCGATCCTCGGCACTGCGGCTTTCCATCTGTTGCTTCTCACGCGCCGCTTCCCGGAAGACTTCCAAGGCGCGGGCGATATTGCCGAATTCGTTGCGGCGTTCAGCATAGGGTATTTCGGTGGCGTCATTGCCTTGGGCAAGCGCATGTACAGTGCCGGTCAGCACGCCGAGCGGCCGGAGCAGCATACGAAGGGCGAACAGGCTTGCAATGCCGACGACGAGGAGAGCGGCGAGCGACGTGCCGATGACGACATAGCCCGCGGTAGCGATATGGGCGAAATAGACTTCCATCGGAATGCCGATGAAAAGCAGACCGGTGACGCCGTTCGAAGCATTGGTGATCGGGAAATAACCCGTCATGAAATCCTTGCCGAACAACACTGCGGGACCGAAATAAGCCTCTCCGCGCGCCAGAAACGGCTGCGCCGGGTGCTCCGCGGCAAGCTTGGTACCGACCGCCCGCTCGCCCTTTTCCGTCTTCACATTAGTCGATATCCGGACATAGTCAGTGCCCTTCTTTTCGAACAGGGTTGCGACGCCGCCGATGGCAGTTGCCGTGCGATCGACCATGTCATGATCTTTCACCGTCCCCTCGCCTTGGCTGACACGGATGACCGCGCCGTCGCGGATCTCGCTTTTGGCGCCATCCAGCTCAAGATCGTAAAGCAGGCTCATGGTGCGTATCGCCTTGCGCGCATCTCCCCTCGCCGTATCCATGATATCGCCGCGCAGGTAGGCATAGGTGAGACCGCCAACGGCCATCACCGCGAGGAAGATCATCAAGAGGCAGAGAAGAACGATCCGCGATACCACGGATGACGGCAGGATTTTGATCATAAAAGGCCAGCTTCCCCACAAAACTATGAACTGACCGAATATCGCTGGCGGAAGTGAAAAATTACTAAATTTGAATGTATTGAATTAAAGAGGCCGCCGAGGTGCGGAGCTGACGCAAACCGTAGGTCGGAAATGCGCAAAACAAGACGCCAGCGCTCCGCGAGCGTGGCTTGAGACCGCCGCCATTCAGGCGCGCGATGAGATCGAAGAGCGGAAGCTCTTAGAAGAAAAGCGTCGGAAGCGCGAGGAGCGCGGCCGTTGCACCGATGGCGATCGCGAGAAAACGCAGGCGAATGAGCTTCTGGTTATCCTGAACCTTAGCGATTGCGATTGCGCGGGCACGGCTGGGTCTCTGCATGGAAACGGCACTCCAAGGCAAGTTGCTCTGGCGCTCCAGCCGCCACCGGCAGGAAGCGCATGCCTGCCTTAAACCACAGGAATTGGCTGGCATTAAGGCAGGATGGGGCGCTCACATTAACAACTGCTGAATCAACCTATACTACAATGCGTCCCCACAAACATGGCCCGAAGCCCAGGCCCATTGGAAATTGTAGCCGCCGAGCCAGCCGGTCACATCCACGCATTCGCCGATGAAATAAAGGCCGGATACTCCCTTTGCCTGCATCGTCTTCGAGTCCAGTTCGGACGTATCGATGCCGCCGAGCGTCACCTCGGCCGTCCGGTAACCTTCGGAGCCGGCGGGTCGGATGGGCCAGATCTGGATCGAGGCGGCCAGGCCCTCGATCGCCTTGTCGGGCAGATCGGCGAGGTGGGCTGTCAGGCCGCGCGCCTCGACGAAGAATTGCGCCAGCCGTTTCGGCAGCACCTCCGCCAGCACCGTCTGCGCCGCCTGGCGACCGTTGACCTTGCGGGCGGTCTTGAGGATCGCTGCGATATCGAGGTCGGGTTCGATGATCAGCGTCACGTCATCCCCTTCGCGCCAATAGGACGAGATCTGCAGGATCGACGGACCGCTCAAACCCCGGTGGGTGAAGAGCAGTGCCTCGCGAAACGCTGTCCTGCCGTGACGGACCTCGGCCGGCACCGAGATGCCGGAAAGCGGCGAGAGCTTTTCGAGCAGGTTCGGGTCGAGCGTCAGGGGCACGAGCGCCGGCCGCGTCTCGACGATCTTCAGGCCAAACTGCCGGGCGATATCGTAGGCAAAACCGGTGGCGCCCATCTTGGGGATCGACTTGCCGCCGGTCGCAACCACCAGGGATGCCGCCTCCACCGGTCCATCGGAGGTGCCGATGCGGAAACCTTCTGGCGTCTTCTCGATCGACGTGACCTGCTTCTGCAGTTCAAGCACCACATTCGCCGCCTTCATCTCGGACAGCAGCATGCGGATAATGTCCTTGGCGCTGTCGTCGCAGAAGAGCTGGCCGAGCGTCTTTTCGTGCCAAGGAATGCCGTGGCGTTCGACCATGTCCAGAAAATCGCGCGGCGTGTACCGGGCGAGCGCCGACTTGGCGAAATGCGGGTTGGCGGAGAGGTAGTTCTTGGCGGTCGCGTGGATATTGGTGAAGTTGCAGCGTCCGCCGCCGGAAATGCGGATCTTTTCGCCCGGCGCCTTGGCGTGGTCTAGCACGAGCACCGAACGGCCGCGCCCGCCTGCGCGGACGGCGCACATCATGCCAGCCCCGCCGGCGCCCAAAACCACCACATCGAATTTCCGCGTCACCGCATGCTCCCTGTTTCGATATCTGCTGTTTTCGATCGGCAACTCAAAGTCAATGGCGTCTCCCCCTCGCCATTCGTCAATCCGTGGTTATGATGGAACATCCGATCAACCTCACCCCGATGTGTCATGCCGCGCAAAAAAAACGCTCCCGCCCTCGCAACCGGCACCGTGGCGAAAGCCGCGACCGCCCAGCCGACGCTCACTTCGCTCAGAGGGGTCGGGGACTGGCGGGAGGCCGCCGCGTGGCTTCGGGCTCGAGGGATAGAGGATATCGAGTGCATCACGCCCGATCTCGCCGGCGTGCCGCGCGGCAAGATGATGCCGTCTTCGAAGTTCACCTCGAATACCTCGCTCGCGCTGCCGTCGGCCCTCTACCGGCACACCATTTCCGGCGAATACCCGGAAGAGACCGGCACCTTCCGCTACGAGCCGCGCGACAGCGATTTGAAGCTGGTGCCGGATCTTTCGACGCTTTCGGTTGTACCCTGGGAAACCGACCCGACCGCACAGGTGATCTGCGACATCGTCGATACCGAAGGCAAGGCGGTTCCCTATACGCCGCGCAACGTGCTGAAGAACATCCTCAAACTCTATGAGGAGCGGGGCTGGAAACCGGTCGTGGCGCCGGAAATCGAATTTTATCTTGTCGCCAAGAACGACGACCCGGACTATCCGCTGCATCCGCCGAAAGGCCGGTCCGGCCGCTCCATCCTCGGCGGCCAGGGTTATTCGATCGCCGGCATCAACGAATTCGACGAGCTGATCGACGACATCTACCATTTCTCGGAAAAGCAGGGCCTCGAGATCGATACGCTGATCCACGAGGAAGGCCCGGCGCAGCTCGAAATCAACCTGCGCCATGGCGATCCTATCGAACTCGCCGACCAGGTGTTCATGTTCAAGCGCACCATCCGCGAGGCGGCCATGAAACACGGCATCTACGCCACGTTCATGGCCAAGCCGATGCAGGGCCAGGCGGGTTCGGCAATGCACATCCACCAGTCGGTGGTCGACATCAAGACCGGCAAGAACGTCTTCTCGAACCCGGATGGCTCCGCTTCGAAGGAATTTTTCCACTTCATCGGCGGCATGCAGACCTATGTGCCGAAGACGCTCGCCATGATGGCGCCCTATGTGAACTCCTACCGCCGCCTGACGCCCGACATGTCGGCGCCGGTCAACAATGCCTGGGGTTACGACAACCGGACCACGGCCTTCCGCGTGCCGGTCTCGGATGCGAATGCCCGCCGCGTGGAAAACCGCCTGCCAAGCTCGGACGCCAATCCCTATCTGGCGCTTGCGGCCTCACTCGGCTGCGGCCTGCTCGGCATCATGAACGCGATCGAGCCGGGACCGCCGACCGAGGATACAGCCAACGAGGGGTCGATCGAACTGCCGCGCGGCCTGCTCGAAGCCGTGTCGCTGCTCGAATCCGATCCGGCGCTTGCCAGCGTCTTCAGCTCGGAATTCATCGGCCTCTATGCGGGCGTCAAGCGCGGCGAATTCGAGACCTTCATGCAGGTTATCAGCCCCTGGGAGCGGGAATTCCTGCTTCTCAACGTGTGAGGGCTGCTCCTTGGATGAATGGCAGAGCCCGATCGCACCGGGGATTTCCTGGTATCAGGCAACAGTCCGCGAGCGGCCGACCTATCCGGCGCTCGACGGATCGAAGACGGTCGATGTGGCGGTCATCGGCGGCGGCTATACCGGCCTGCAGGCAGCCTACAATCTGGCAAAGGCCGGCATCTCCGTCGCACTGATCGAGGCCAGCCGGTTCGGCGACGGCGCCTCCGGCCGCAATGGCGGGCAGATGGGAACCGGACAGCGCTGGTGGCCGGAGGATCTTGAAAAGGAGATCGGCTACGAGCGCTCCAGGGCGCTGTTCGACATGGCCGAAAACGCCAAGCGGCATCTCCTCGACTTTGCCGATATCCACGGCATCGACATGGAGTACATGCCGGGACAGATGAACGTTTCCCACAAACGGGGCCACGAGAAGGATTATCGGGCGACCGCCGAGATCGCCGCGGAGCGTTACGGTTATCCGCACATCTCCTTCATGGATGGCCGGGAGACCGCCGAGCGGCTCGGCACGAAAGATTATTATTGCGGGGTCCGCGATACCGGCACCGGCCATATCCATCCACTGAAGCTGCTGGTCGGACTTGCCGGGGTGGCGCAGGCGGCCGGCGCGCAGATTTTCGAGATGACCCGCGCCACGGGCATCGAAAAAACCAGAAATGGACCGGGCGGCAAGATCCTGGTCCGGACGCCCAAGGGCACGCTGACTGCCGACCGGGTGTTGATCGCCACCAATGCCTATATCGGCGATCTCGAACCGGTTACATCCGCGCATATCATGCCGATCGGCTCCTTCATCGCCGCGACCGCGCCGCTCGACGATTTTCCGGGCGTCCTTCCCGGTGGCGAGGCCGTTGCTGATTCGCGGTTCGTGGTGCGCTATTTCCGCAAGAGCCGGGACAATCGGCTGCTGTTCGGCGGCCGGGAGGTCTATACCTCAAGCAATCCGGCGGACACCGCGACGGCCATCCGCAGGCAGATCGTCGACACCTACCCGGCGCTGAAGGACGTTGAAATCACCCATGCCTGGGGCGGAAATGTCGGGATCACCATGCCGCGCCAGCCTTTCGTGCGCGAAGTCATGCCCGGCGTCACCTCGATCGGCGGTTATTCCGGCCATGGTGTGATGCTGTCAAACTATTGTGGCAAACTTTATGCTGATATGGTCGGCGGCAAGGCGACGGATCTCGACCACCTCGCCGCACTCAAAATTCCCGCCTTCCCAGGCGGGCGTCACATGCGGACCCCACTGCTTTTCCTCGCCCTCACGTGGTTTGCGCTGCGCGACAGGCTCTGACAAGCGGGGGCCGCAACACACTTCGGAAGCCAATTCGGGCTAGCGTTTTTAAATCGATTAGAATAAGTATGCACCCAACCATGCAGGACGAAAGAACAGCGATGAGCAGCCAGATCATCCCAGTTGAACCCTTTGATTGTATCGTGTTCGGCGGTACCGGCGACCTTGCGGAACGCAAGCTCCTTCCGGCCCTCTACCACCGGCAGATCGAGGGGCAGTTCACCGAGCCAACCCGCATCATCGGAGCCTCGCGCAGCGCGCTTTCGCACGAGGATTACCGCAAGTTCGCCCAGGATGCCCTGAAAGAGCATCTGAAGCAGGGCGAATACGACGAAGCGGAAGTCCAGAAATTCCTCCAGCGGATCTATTACATCTCGGTCGATGCAAAGGCCGAAGGAGGCTGGGCGGAACTGAAGAAACTGCTCGACGATGGCAAGGAGCGTATCCGCGTCTTCTATCTGGCCGTGGCGCCGGGTATTTTCGGCCCGATTTCCGAAAAGATCCGTGACCACAAGCTGATCACCAGGTCGACCCGCATCGTCGTCGAAAAGCCGATCGGCCGCGACCTCGCATCGGCGCTGCAGCTCAACGACATGATCGGCAAGGCCTTCCACGAAGACCAGATTTTCCGCATCGACCACTATCTCGGCAAGGAGACGGTGCAGAACCTGATGGCGCTGCGCTTCGCCAACGCGCTTTATGAGCCGCTGTGGAACGCCGACCATATCGACCACGTGCAGATCACGGTCGCCGAAGCCGTCGGCCTCGAAGGCCGCGCCGGTTATTACGACACGGCGGGTGCGCTGCGTGACATGGTGCAGAACCATATCCTGCAGCTCCTCTGCCTTGTCGCCATGGAAGTGCCCTCCTCGATGAATTCGGAATCGGTGCGTGACGAAAAGCTCAAGGTGCTGCGCGCCCTGAAGCCGATCACCGAGGCCAATGTCGAGCAGATGACGGTGCGCGGCCAGTACCGCGCCGGCGCATCCGCGGGCGGTCCGGTCAAGGGTTATCTCGATGAACTCGAAGGCGGCGTTTCCAACACCGAGACCTTCGTCGCCATCAAGGCCGAGATCGGCAACTGGCGCTGGGCCGGCGTTCCCTTCTACATCCGCACCGGCAAGCGGCTTGCAGCCCGCATGTCCGAGATCGTCATCACCTTCAAGCCGATCCCGCACAACATCTTCGACGCAGCTGCCGGGCGCATTTCGGCCAACCAGCTGATCATCCGCCTGCAGCCGGACGAAGGCGTCAAGCAGTCGCTGATGATTAAGGATCCGGGCCCGGGCGGCATGCGCCTGCGCAACGTGTCGCTTGACATGAGCTTTGCGGAAGCCTTCTCGGTGCGCAATCCGGATGCCTACGAGCGCCTGCTCACCGACACGATCCGCTCCAACCAGACGCTGTTCATGCGTCGCGACGAAGTGGAAGCCGCGTGGCGCTGGGTCGATCCGATCCTCAAAGGCTGGGAAGCGGCCGGCCAGCAGGTGCAGGGTTACACCGCCGGCACCTGGGGTCCGAGCCAGGCGATCGCCCTCATCGAGCGCGATGGCCGGACATGGCATGAGGGCTAAGGGTCATGACCACGAACATGCTTGAATTTGCGGATGCCGCCGCCCTCGCCGCCAGCCTGGCGGACGAGGTTGCGGCACATCTTGAAACAGCGATCCGCGACCGGGGCACGGCCTCGATCGCGGTTTCGGGCGGTTCGACGCCGAAGAAGTTCTTCGAGGCACTGGCCACCCGCGATATCGACTGGGGCAAGGTTTCGGTGACGCTGGTCGACGAACGGTTCGTGCCAGCGGACAGCCCGCGTTCCAACCACCTCCTGGTGTCAACGCATCTTCTGAAGGACAAGGCGGCGGCGGCGCATTTCATCCCGCTCTACTATGAGGCGCCATCGATCGATGAAGCGGCCGTGATCGCGACCGAAAAGGCGGCCGGCATCGGCCATCCCTTCGACGTGGCGATCCTCGGTATGGGCGGCGACGGCCACACGGCATCCTTTTTCCCGCATGGGAATAATCTTGCCCGGGCACTCGATCTTTCCGGGCCCCGCGGCGTTCTGACGATGCAGGCGGAAGGTGCCGGCGAAGAGCGACTGACCTTCTCGTTCGCCAGCCTTTCGGATGCCCGTTTCCTGGCGCTGCATATCGAAGGCCAGGGCAAGAAGGACGTGCTCGAAGCGGCAAAGGCCGGCTCCGACGAAACGGACATGCCGATCCGCGCCGTGCTCAATCGAGCCGCTTCGCCGCTGCAGATTTTCTGGGCGCCTTAAAGCGCCGACTTTTCAACGCGAGCAATCCCGGTGGCTTAGGGCCCTCCCCAAGGTCCTGCCCCTCCCGAGCCGGGGTTGAGCACAAGAGGACAAGACCATGGCCGCTCATTCCAGCATCGAGGCAATCACCGCCCGTATCGTCGAACGCTCGAAACCCCATCGCGAGGCTTATCTCGACCGTGTGCGGCGGGCGGCTACGCAGGGCCCACACAGATCGACGCTCTCCTGCGGCAATCTCGCCCATGGCTTTGCGGTCTGTTCCCCCGCCGAGAAGGACGCGCTTGCAGGAGACGTCATCCCGAACCTCGGCATCATAACCGCCTATAACGACATGCTCTCGGCGCATCAGCCCTACGAGACCTTCCCGCCAATCATTCGCGAGGCGGCACGGGAAGCCGGCGGCATAGCGCAGGTCGCCGGTGGCGTGCCGGCCATGTGCGACGGCGTCACCCAAGGGCAGCCGGGCATGGAACTATCGCTGTTCTCGCGCGATGCGATCGCCATGGCGGCCGGCATCGGCCTGTCGCACAACATGTTCGATGCAGCCGTCTTCCTCGGCATCTGCGACAAGATCGTGCCGGGCCTGGTCATCGCGGCGCTGAGCTTCGGGCATCTTCCCTCCGTGTTCATTCCGGCCGGCCCGATGACAACAGGGCTACCGAACGACGAGAAGTCGCGCATCCGCCAGCTTTATGCGGAGGGCAAGGTCGGCCGCGCCGAACTGCTCGAGGCGGAATCGAAATCCTATCACGGCCCCGGCACCTGTACGTTCTACGGCACCGCCAATTCCAACCAGATGCTGATGGAGATCATGGGCTTCCACATGCCCGGCGCCTCCTTCGTCAATCCCGGCACGCCGCTGCGCGAAGCGCTGACCCGCGAGGCCGCCAAGCGGGCGCTGGCGATTACGGCGCTCGGCAATGAATTCACGCCTGCCGGCGAGATGATTGACGAGCGCTCCGTGGTCAACGGCGTCGTCGGCCTGCATGCGACCGGCGGCTCGACCAACCACACCCTCCACCTCGTCGCCATGGCGCGTGCGGCCGGCATCCTGCTCACCTGGCAGGATATTTCCGAGCTCTCCGATGTCGTTCCGCTGCTTGCGCGCGTCTATCCGAACGGGCTTGCCGACGTGAACCATTTTCATGCCGCCGGCGGAATGGGCTTCCTGATCAAACAGCTCCTGAAGACTGGCATGGTGCATGACGACGTGCGCACGGTCTTCGGCCATGGGCTGGAAGCCTATACGGTCGAGGCGAAATTGGACGCCAACGGTCAGGTCACCCGCGAAGCGATCCCGGATCAGAGCGGCGATCTAAAAGTCCTGGCGCCGATCGAGACCCCCTTCCAGTCAAATGGTGGCCTCAAGATGCTGAAGGGCAACCTCGGCAAGGCGGTCATCAAGATTTCCGCCGTCAAGCCGGAACGCCACATCATCCAAGCGCCGGCGATCGTCTTCCACGACCAACATGGGCTGCAGGAAGCGTTCAAGCGCGGCGAGCTCAACAAGGATTTCATCGCCGTCGTCCGCTTCCAGGGACCGAAGGCGAACGGCATGCCGGAACTGCACCGCCTCACCCCGCCGCTCGGCGTGCTGCAGGACCGCGGTTTCAAGGTGGCGCTGGTGACCGACGGCCGCATGTCCGGTGCTTCTGGCAAGGTGCCGGCAGCGATCCACATCACCCCGGAAGCCTGCGATGGCGGCCCGATCGCCAAGATCAAGGACGGCGACATGATCCGCCTCGACGCTGTCGCAGGCACACTGGAAGTGCTGGTGGACGCCGCGGAGTTTGAGGCTCGTACACCGGTCGTCGTCGACCTTTCCGACAATGAGTTCGGCATGGGCCGCGAACTCTTCGCCCCCTTCCGCCGCCATGTCGGCACCGCGGACATGGGCGCCAGCGTGTTTGCGTAAACAGGCCGATTGCCGGCAGAAACGAAAACGGCGGCCCTGGAGCCGCCGCTTCCATGTCAAGCCACGAGCCGCGTTACCAGGAGCGGATATCCATCGTCCGGTCGCGATGGTTCGGATGCGTCGAGAATATGAAGATGCGATCAAGCTCCTTCTTGGTGAGAAGAGACAGGAAACGAACCTCGATCGTGTTGTTGGCATTGGTGCGCATCAGCAGGCAACCGACCTTGGAAATGCGCGCGTCGGGAATGTCGAGATAAAACTGCTTCGGCAGATTATATTGGGTCAGGATGCCGAGAACGGCGCCGCTCATCGAGATCCGGATGACGTCGCAGCGACGCTGCGCCATGTTCATCACGCCATTTTCGGTATATTCGATCCGCGCCGCATTCATCGTGTCTTCCATTTTGAACCGGGCTTCCCGGTCGTACATGAAAGACTCTTCCTTGTTCAAAAAGTGATTTTTGTTACTTGGAGCCGCGCTCACGACATCCCTCCATTGCTTTACAGGAGAAGCCTAGCCGGCGAAATTTAACAGAGAGTTTTGAAGTCCCAAATCAGAACAACTCCAATTGCATATCGCAAGATCACAGTAAACGGATGGTTACTCCTAGATGCGGTAGGCCTTACCTTCTGCATCGAAAAGGTGCAGTTTCTTGAGGTCTGCTGAGAAGCGCATCGTCTCGCCCTTCTTCACCTGCAGAATGCCGGGAATCTTGGCGATGATCGGCTCTTGATCAGCCAATCCTTCGATGTAAAGCAGCGTCACCTCGCCCAGCGCCTCGATGATCCCGATCTGACCTTCGAAGAGGTAGTCCTCGCCCGAGGCAATCGACAAATCTTCCGGCCGCACCCCGAAACTGGCCGTCTTGCCCTTTTCCGAAGCCGCCGTCGGCACCGGCATGCGCACTGATTTTCCACCCTTCAGCGCAACCGCGGTCATCTCGCCGGTTTCGGCAATGGTGGCCGGGATGATATTCATCGCCGGCGAGCCGATGAAGCGGGCGACGAAGAGGTTCTGCGGCCGCTCGTAGAGTTCGAGCGGGGCGCCGACCTGTTCGATGCGGCCGGCCGAGAGCACGACGATGCGATCGGCGAGCGTCATCGCCTCCACCTGGTCGTGCGTCACGTAAACCATCGTCGTATCCGGCATTGAATCCTTCAGCTTGGCGATCTCGATGCGGGTGGCGACGCGCAGTGCGGCGTCGAGATTGGAAAGCGGTTCGTCGAACAGAAACACCTTCGGATCGCGGCAGATGGCGCGACCGATGGCGACGCGCTGGCGCTGGCCGCCGGACAGCGCCTTCGGAAGGCGGTCGAGATAGGGCGTGAGCTGGAGGATATCGGCCGCCGCGCGCACCCGGCGGTCGATCTCGTCACGGCTTTCCTTGGCGATCCGCATGCCGAAGGCCATGTTGTCATAGACCGTCATATGCGGATAAAGCGCGTAGGATTGGAAGACCATGGCGATGCCGCGCCTCGACGGCGGCACGTCATTGACGACCTGGCCGTCGATGAACATCTCGCCGCTGGTGATGCTTTCGAGGCCGGAGATCATCCGCAGCAGCGTGGACTTGCCACAGCCGGACGGGCCGACGAAGACCACGAACTCGCCCTGGGTGATCTCCAGGTCGATGCCATGCAGCACCTTCACCTGGCCATAGGCCTTGCGGATATCCTTCAGAATGACACCAGCCATTTTTTCCTCCCCTTTGTTCTCGTTACGCGTGATGGGCGAAGAACGCCCCCCAAGCCGGTAGTTCGACATGCCTGCCTTCAAGCCGGCTTTCGAAGCCGTGGCCGGTCAGCACTTCCCAATCGCCGGCCGGCAGCTCGGTTGCCGTTTCCGCCGCGCTCATGTTGAACAGGCAGAGCACCGTCTCGTTGCCGTATTGGCGCTTGTAGCCGAGAACGGCGCCGTCCTCGGCCAGGAATTCGATCTCGCCCTTGGCAAAAGCCGGGTGCTGCTTGCGGAAGGCGAGGAACCGTCGGTACTGTTCCAGAACAGATGCTGGATCGCCGTACTGAGCGCCGACGGCCCGAAGCTGATGCTCGACCGGGATAGGCAGCCAGGTTTTCTCCGCCGTGGAGAAGCCAGCCTGCAGTGCCTGGCTGTCCCACACCATCGGCGTACGGCAACCGTCGCGGCCCTTGAACTCCGGCCAGAACTGGATGCCGTAGGGGTCCTGAAGATCGGCATAGGCAATGTCGGCCTCGGTCAATCCGAGTTCCTCTCCCTGATAGATGCAGACCGAGCCGCGCTGGGACATCAGGATGGCGGACGCCATCTTGGCGTAACTGTCGCGATCGAGAACGTCATGGCCCCAGCGGCTGACATGGCGGACCACATCGTGGTTGGAAAACGCCCAGCAGGCCCAGCCGTCCGGTGCGGCGATCGAAAATGCTTTCTGCACCTCGGAGACCCGCGCCGGCGTCAGCGGATCGGGCGCCAGGAATTCGAATGCGTAGCACATCTGCATCTTGTCGTTGCCGGACGTATACTCGCCGACGATCTCCAGGCCCCGTTGGCTGTCACCGACCTCGCCGACGGCGGCGATCGCCGGAAACTCGTCGAGCACGGCGCGGAAACGCCGCAGGAATTCCAGGTTCTCCGGGCGGTTCTTGTCGTAGAGATGCTCCTGGAAATTATAGGGGTTCACGGCCGGCGCGGTGGAGGCGTTACGGCGCGAGGGATCGAGCGCCGGGTTATCGCGCAGGTCCTTGTCGTGGAAATAGAAGTTGATCGTGTCGAGCCGGAACCCGTCTACGCCGCGCTTCAGCCAGAAGCGGGTCATGTCGAGCAGCGCATCCTGGACTTCGGCATTGTGGAGGTTGAGGTCCGGCTGCGAGGTCAGGAAGTTGTGCATGTAATATTGCATGCGCGTCGGGTCCCAATGCCAGGCCGACCCGCCGAAGATCGATAGCCAGTTGTTGGGTGGCGTGCCGTCCGGCTTGGCGTCGGCCCAAACATACCAGTCCGACTTGGGATTGACGCGGCTCGACCGGCTCTCGATGAACCAGTGGTGCTGGTCCGAGCTGTGCGACATCACGAGATCGATCATCACCTTGATGCCGAGCCGGTGCGCTTCGGAAATCAGACCGTCGAAATCCGACAGCGAGCCGAACATCGGATCGACATCCGTGTAGTTCGAGACGTCATAGCCGAAATCCCGCATCGGCGACGGGAAGAAGGGCGAGATCCAGATGGCGTCTGCGCCAAGTGCCGCCACATGCGGCAGACGGGCGGTGATGCCCTTCAGATCGCCGATGCCGTCGCCGTTCGAGTCCTGATAGGAGCGCGGGTAAATCTGATAAATAACGGCCCCACGCCACCAGTCCTTGTCCGGTACTGCGGGGGCTTCTGCGGAAACGCTCATTCAAAAATCCTGTTGTCGTTCGATGTTGATCAGCCGCCCTTGACGGAGCCGGCAAGCAGTCCGCGGACGAGATATCTCTGAAGGGCGAAAAAGACGATAATCGGCACGACGATTGTTATGAAGGCCGAAGCCGTCAGGATTTCCCACTTTCCACCCATTGAGCCCAGAAGCGCGTTCAGAGCGCCGGTGAGGACCAGTTGATCCTTGCCGGTGCCGAGGAAGACCATGGCGACGAGGAGGTCGTTCCACGTCCACAGGAACTGGAAGATCGAGAAGGATGCGAGCGCCGGAAATGACAGCGGCAGGATGATCTTGACGAAGATTTCGAAATCGCTGGCGCCGTCGACGCGGGCGGATTCAATGATTTCCCGCGGCAGACCGGAGATGTAGTTGCGCAGGAGATAGATCGCGAGCGGCATGCCGAAGGCGGAGTGCGCAAGCCAGATGCCCGCATAACTGCGAGACGGCACGCCGAAGAAATTGCCGATCTCGTTGTACATCTTCAGAAGCGGAATGAGCGACATCTGCAAAGGCACGACGATCAGCCCGACCACCAGGGCGATGATGAGGGCGCGCCCGGGAAATTCCATCCAGGACAGAGCGTAGGCGGCAAAGGCTGCGATCAGGATGGGAATAATGGTTGCGGGAACCGCGACCGTCAGGGAGTTGACGAAGGACTGGCCTATCCCTTGAGAGGTCAGCACCGTGCGGTAATTTTCGGTGGTGAAGGATGGCGGCGTCGCGACGGAGAGGTAGACGCGTTTACCGCGCCCGCTCTCGAACGGCGCATTCTTGGAATAGGTATAACTGCCGTCTTCATTGATGGTCAGCGTCTCGCCGTCGCCGATATCGGCCGGCTTTCCTGCTGCAAACTCGGTTGGAGCGGCGACGCGGGTGCCGAAGGCGCGCACGCTGCCCCCCTTCCCGCCTTCGAAGACCGAACCCGAAATAACATAAGTCGCGCCATTCTGCTTGGCTGTCGAAGGTTCGCCGAGGCGTGCAGCACTCGTCTCGGCAGCGCCCGTGAAGGCCGTCCACCAGCCCGATGCGGTGATCTGGCCCGCTTCGCGGAAGGAGGTGACGAGGATGCCGAGCGTCGGGATCAGCCAGATGAAGCAGATGACGAGGACGGAGGCGTGGACGATGAGGCGTGGAAGGCCGATACGGCGAAGGCTTACAACTGCGCTCATCTCAATGGCCTCCCATTTCCTTGTTCGCCTGGCGGATGTTCCAGATCATGATCGGGGTGACAGCGGCCATGATGACCAGCGCTATGACCGCACTTCGGCCACTGTCGCCCCCTCCGCGGAACATCCAGTCGAACATCAGGTTCGCCAGAACCATGGTGCTCCACTGGCCGTTGGTCATGGTCAGCACGATATCGAAGACCTTGAGCACGAGAATGGTGATCGTCGTCCAGACAACGGCGATCGTGCCCCAGATCTGCGGCACCATGATCTTCCAGAAGATCTGCCAGCCATTGGCGCCGTCGATCACTGCCGCCTCGATCGTCTCCTCGGGGATGCCACGAAGTGCCGCCGAGAGGATGACCATGGCAAAGCCCGTCTGGATCCAGATGAGGATCGCCATTAGGAAAAAGTTGTTCCAGAAGGGAAGCGAGATCCACACCTGCGGAGAGCCGCCAAAGGCCTGCACGATGGCGTTAAGCAGGCCAATCTGCGTTTCGCTACCACCACGATATTCGTAAATGAACTTCCAGATGACCGAAGCGCCGACGAAGGAAATCGCCATCGGCATGAAGATCAGGCTTTTGGCGAGATTGCCCCACCAGATGCGGTCGGTCAGCACCGCGATGACGAGGCCGAAGAAGGTACACGCCGCCGGCACGACAGCGAGCCAGAGGATGTTGTTGAAGATCGACTGGCGGAATTGCGCGTCCTGGATGGCCCAGCGATAGTTCGCAAGGCCGACGAAATTGCCGCCCGACCGATCGTAGAAGGAAAGGAAGAAGGTCGCGACGACCGGATAGACGAGATAAACGACCAGTAGGAGCAGCGCCGGGCCGAGAAACAACCAGGGACGCACCATGGCGCGGCGGTTGAGGTTGACGGAAGCGGCGCGGACATTGTCCACCGGCACGGGAAAGACGATCTGCAGGATCTTATCGGAGAGCCAGTAATATAAGGCACAGACGAAAACGCCGGCGATCACGACGCCGACGGCTGAAACGATCTGCGATATCATGGCTCTCCCCTTTTCACCGTTTTATGCGTAGCTTTTGACTGTACCGCGCCGGCGTCCGGCGCGGTCGTATTGAGAGCCTACTGGGGGAGGCTTATTTCAGACCGTCCCATGCCTTCTGGATGTCGGTCGCCACGGTCTTTGCGTCCTTGCCGCCGACATAGTCGACCATGCCGGTCCAGAACGCGCCGGCGCCGATCTTGCCGGGCATCTGGTCGGAGGCGTCGAAGCGGAAGGTCGTGGCGGTGGTCAGAAGTTCGCCCTGCTTCTTCAGGACATCATTGGCATAGGCATTCGGATTGGCGCCCTTGAACGGCGTCAGGAACGATGACTGCGCCATCCAGACCTCGTGGGCAATCGGCGTTTTCAGGAATTCGATGAACGCCTTGGCGGCAGGCGAATCCTTGGTGATGGCAAACATCGTGCCGGCGCCGAGGACCGGCGTTCCGAGCTCCGGCTTCGAAGCATAGGTCGGCAGGTAGAAGAAGTCGGCATCGGTGCCGAGCTTGGTATCCGGCGGGAAAAAGGACGGCACGAAGGATGCCTGGTGATGCAGGTAGCATTTCGGCGGAATGCCGAAGAGGCCCTTCGGGCTGTCGCGGAAATCGGTGGAGGCAACGGCCGCGACGCCGCCGCTGACATATTTGGGATTCTTGGCGAACTTGCCGAATTCCTCGATCGCACCGATAACAGCCGGATCATTGAACTTGACTTCATTGCTCACCCACTTGTCGTAGACTTCCGGCTTCTGGGTGCGCAACATCATGTCTTCGACCCAGTCGGTCGCCGGCCAGCCCGTCGCGCCGCCGGAGCCGAGACCGATGCACCACGGAACCCCGCCGTCCTTGACGATCTGGTCGCTGAGCTTGATCAGGTCTTCCATGGTCTTCGGAACTTCGTAGCCGGCCTCCTCGAAGTTTTCGGGCACATACCAGACCATGGATTTGAAATCGGCCTTGAAGGGGAAGCCGAAATAGGCCTCCTTGCCGTCCTTGCCCTTGTAGGTGCCATAACGGATCCAGTCCCCGCCAGAGCCGTAGTTGGTCTTGACCCAGTCGGAGTTCTCCTGGCCGAGCGAGGTCAGGAACCCCTTGGCGGCAAGATCGGCCAGAAGGCCGGGCTGCGGAATGATGGCGATGTTCGGCGGAGAACCGGCCTGCGTGTCGATAACGATCTGCTGCTCGTAGTTTTCCGAGGAGGAATAGCGTCCGTTGATGCCGGTCGCAGCGTTGAAATAGGCCAGAACGCTGTTGAACAGCACTTCGTCCTCGCCGCGCCAGGGGCCGAAAAGCGTCAGGCTCTGCCCTTTGAGGTTGGCGTGGGCAGCCTTGAAATCCTCATAGCTCTTCCAGGTAAATTTAGAATCCTGGCCAGGCGCGAATTTCAGCTCCTGAGCGACTGCGCCGCCGGCCACGAGCGCTGCCAGCGCCGTGCCGATCCAAAATGATGCCTTCATGAAATAATCCTCCCGTTGTCCCGACTTCTGCTACCTTGCCGGGAGTTTACAACATGGGAGAGATTTAACGCTCTCGCGGAGGAGTCAACCCCTGCGCAGGCCGCGTGGAACAAATGAAAAAATCCGTCCCCGCAGGATCAGAATCTGGGTGCGGTTTTGCCGGCCGTACGATAGGCGGCGATGACCGTGTTGGCCATCAGCATGGCAATGGTCATTGGGCCGACGCCGCCGGGGACCGGGGTGATGGCGCCAGCGACTTCAGCGGCTTCAGCATAGGCCACGTCGCCGACCAGCCGGGACTTGCCCTCGCCCTTGTCGGGGGCGGCAACGCGGTTGATGCCGACATCAATGACGGTTGCCCCGGGCTTCACCCAGTCGGCCTTGACCATCTGCGGGCGGCCGACAGCGGCGACCAGGATATCGGCATTGCGGCAGACGCCCGCGAGATCCTTCGTTTTCGAATGCGCCATGGTAACGGTCGCATTGGCTGCAAGGAGCAGCAGGCCCATCGGCTTGCCGAACAGGTTGGAACGACCGATGACGACGGCGTTGAGGCCCGACAGATCACGGCCATGTATACGGTTGACCAGCAGCATGGCGCCGGCAGGGGTGCAGGAGATCAACCCGGTCTCCAGGTCGCCTGTGGCGATCTTGCCCGCGTTGACGACGTGCAGGCCATCGACGTCCTTTTCCGGCGAGATCGACAGGATGACCGGTTCTGCGTTCAGGTGTTTCGGCAGCGGCAGCTGGACGAGGATGCCGTTGATGGCCGGATCGGCGTTGAGCTCAGCCACCAGCTTTTCCAGCGTCTCCTGGGTGGTGTCTTCAGGCAGGCTGTGCTGGATCGAGTTGAACCCACACTGCTTGGCCATCCTGCTCTTGGAATTGACATAGGCATGGCTCGCCGGATCGTCACCGACGATGACGACTGCAAGGCCCGGCTTGACGCCAGTTTCGTGTTCGAGAGCGCCGGACGCCTGGGTCACCGCAGCGATAACGGATGCTGCCGCTTCTTTACCATCGATCACCACAGCCATGCGTACCTCCCGCTTGAAACCGCCACCAATGTATACATGGAGCATGTTCTGAATTTGCCCGCCAACGCCCTATGCTGGTCGCAGACAGCAAATGCAAGCGGATTCGATGTCGCAGGTCTTATCCTCGGGAGGTATTCCGGCGCGCAGAATAGACCTGCACTCGTTCGCGCAATTCTGCCATGTCGCGGCGAAGCTCGCGAAGTTCTTCGGCCTTGCGGACCTCTTCCGGCGAGGGAGCCGGACGATGGGCTGCGCCATAGGACGGGGCATCGGCAAGACGGCCGGCCATGACGGCCGCGACCAGCGGCGGAAGCTCAGCCTCCGCTGCGGGGCGACGATTGGTCATCAGCATCCCGCGGATATGGTCGGCAAGCGGGCTGTCATTGGCCGGCGCCGGATGGCGCGGGCGCCAGGGCCGCTGCTCGTAGACTGGTCGATCGTAGCCCGGCAGATCGTAAGCCGGATCCTGTTCCTCGGAAAAAAAGTCCTGCTCGTCCAGATGCTCTGCCAGCAGGTGCCGATCGATCATCAGCGCGGGCTCGTCGGTGAGATCCAGTTCCTCCGTCGAGATTGCCGAAGGCGTGGAGAAGCTCCTGCCCCGGGTCATGAAGGCGAGCCCGATGCCGAGGGAGAAACCGATCAGCGCACCGATGCCCGAAACCTCGGCCAATGAGGGGCCAAGGGCTGCCGCCGCTGCTGCCTCAGCCGGAACCAGCACGGTCACCTTGGCCGTTGATGCCTTCGTCTCGGTGCCGTGAAGCGCGTCGAGATAATTCCGCCGCGCCTCGTCGACCGCAGCCTCGAGCGCCGTCAGCCGCGCCGCGGATTCGGTAATTTCCTTGTCGTCAGGCTTCTTTACCTGCTTCGCCTTTAGATCGGCCAAATGTCTGGCGGCTGCCGCCTCCTGCTGGCGAAGCGAGGCGCCAAGCTGTTTCAGCGCGTCCTGAATGTCGTTTTTGACATCCGCCAGAGCTGCCTGAGCCGCAGCAAGCCGCGGGTGGCGCGGGCCGAGATCACTCGAAAGCTGGTCGACGGCAAGCTTTGCCTCGACATGTCGCTGCCGCTGGTAATCGAGGCCGGTATATTCGAGACTGTCCGGCAGAGGCTTGTTCAGCACGTCCGAGAGCTTCATGGCGGAGGCCTGTGCCGCCTTTTGTCTCAGGTCGCCCAGCTGAGCCGTCGCCTCGTTTATCTCTGCGACAAGCTGCTGCCCGTTGTCCTCGGTCCGGCGCAGTTCGGCAAGCTTCTGCGCATCCGTTTCGGCGATGAAACCGGCAAGGGCTGCTTCTGCATGCTCGAGCGTCTGGCGCAGCTTCTCCGCCACCGGCGCGGACGACGCTGTGCCGGAGAAGGCGATCTCGTCGTGGAAAGTGTTGCCGAGCATGTTCGCGATGCGCGCCGCCTCGCCCGGCTCTTCCGCCGTAACGGAAATCACAAGCCGCCCGGTGCGGCGGTCGTAGCTCGTGGCAATCGCCTGGGAAAGTCGCGCGCGTAACCTGTTTTCAGCCTCCGATACCGTCATCGTGTCGCCGGAGACGATATCGGACACGATCCTGACGACACTCGGACGGTCGGCAGAGAATTCACTGTCGCGGCCAAGGTTCAGGGCACGGATGACATTGTCGAGGCTGGCCTTCGAGCGCAATGCGGCGGCAGCTGTATTGACCGCCGCCTCGCTCGCCGTTTCGATCTTCAGCCTGGTTTCAACGTTGAATTTATGCGGAAACGTATCAATGAACAGCAGCGGCAAGAAGGCGCCAACCAGCGTGAGGGCGCCGACCTTGAGGACGGCGGATCGCAATCCGGTCGACAGAGAACCGGCGCCGGCGAGCGATGCTGCCGGTTTGGGGTTTCGGTCGTCTTCGATTTTCGCCGACTGATACATGGGATGACCGCGCTGATCTGGTGCTGCCGACATCCCGCAGGCAGCCCTCTGATTAAGGCAGTCTAAAATTTCATGGCAAAGAAAGGGTTAACTTGTCAGGCGAAAGACGGTTGCGGCGAAGGAACATCCGCCTTTGGCACCGCGCGCGCAAATCTGCCTTCGATGAAGGTGGACAGTCCTGCCCCGGTCATGATCACCAATCCGGTGCGGACCAAAGCGAGCCGGCGCTCGATGCGCCGTTCCTGTGCAAGGCTCGCCGCATCGACGAGGACGAGATCGAAGCGCTGCGAGATCTCCTGGTCTAGCGCGACCACCGCCACGTCATGCCAGGGCGCATGGCGGGCGAAATGCTCGCGGAGCGCTTCGATACGTCCCGTATCCTCGCCGGCTATGCCGATGCGGCGGCTCTTTTCCATGAAGCTCAGCAGGGCCGGCACGAAGGTCGTGGCCGAAAAGCGCACCGGTGCGGGCTTCCCGTGCCGCGCTTTGGCGAGGAGGCTGAAAGCACGGCCTCCACCCGGCAGAAGCACCCTGCGGCCCAGCTGACTGCGGTAGGCGGGATCGACCATCTGGCGGAGAGTAGTCCGTTCATCCAGGAAGCCGAGGGTGGAGCGGTTGCCGCGCAAGGCGATCAGGCTTTCCGCGAGGCCGAGCGTGGCGTTCCATCCGAGATCGCAGACACGCAAACCGAACAGGGTCTGGGGTGACGCGGATGCCAGGAAGTCTCCGGATGCGTTCATCGATGCGCTCCCCATGGGGCAAGACCAATTCTCCCCCAAGGTCTAACAGCGCGCTCTGAAATCGCCTTTAAATCGATCGGTAAAATGCAAGCGATGCCCGTATTTTCGGGGCTTCACAACAAAAAGCAACGGTGTTAAGTTTCAATCGCCGTTGCTCGATAGTCTCGCATTCTTGCGTTTAGGATGATGATCATTTTGCGCATGACGGCAACGAGTGCGACTTTTCCGGGTTTTCCGCTGGCTCTGAGCTTGGCATAGAACGCCTTCATGTGCGGATCGAAGCGGATGGCCGGTAGGGCGGCGATGTAGAGGGCATCCCGTACCGGTTTTCGTCCGCCGGCGATCATGCGCTTGCCGCGCATCAGGCCGCTGTCGCGGTTGAGTGGCGCAACGCCGACCAGTTTGGCGATCTGCCCCTTGCCCATGAGGCCCAGTTCCGGAAGTCCGGCCAAGAGAAAGCAGGCGGTGCGCAGACCGATGCCCTTGAGCGACATCAGGACATCAGCCTTGTTTGCCAGTTCGGCATCCGATCCGAGGCAGGCCACCATCTCGTCGACGACCGCCTGGCGCTGGTCGAGCAGGAACGCCAGCGTCTCCTCGATCCATGCGCGCGTTCGGCCGTCGGCCTGGCGGCTCTGCTTTTCCCGGCGGTTCTTCTCCTGCACGATCATGTGCGACAACTGCCTGTAGCGCGCCACCAGATCGGCCAGAACCGTCTGGGCGGTGGAAGCGGGAGACAGGAGCCTCGTCTGCATGCGCCGGCCATAATCGGCCAGGATGAAGGCGTCGATCCTGTCGGTCTTGGAGAGCTGGCCGCAGGCGCCGGCGAACTGCCGGACCTGTCTGGCATTCACCCGTGCCACCGGCATCCGCGCGACCAGCAGCGCATCGACGACGCGGCGCTCATAGCCGCCGGTCGGCTCGACAAGAAATCGCTCGACCTCCTCCAATGACGCGACAAAGGTCATGAATTCGGTAATTCCGACAGCCGTGTTGTCGAAGGTCGCCGATTGGCCATCGGGCAGGATGCAGATGTCGAAAGACGATTTCGATATGTCGATGCCGACAAAACGGCTAGTATAAGTCATGAGGCCATGTCTCCCTTATACGCGAGCGCGGAGCTCTCTCAACGGTTCGACGAAGCCTCGATAGACGCAAAGGGTTCTGCTTTTTTGCGAACGAAAGTTCAGGGCCGCAAGCCCAACCGCTTTGCGCCGCCATTGCGGTGTTGCATCACCCCAATGACAAACGAGGCCGGAACATCATAACAATGTTCCGGCCTCTCAATGTATAAGGCCGACCATCGCGGCCGGCCGTTATGCTCTATCGTGACCGCCGCCGCGATGCCTCGGTGCGCGTCAGTGACCCGCGGGCGCGGCTTTCGGATCGTCGATCTTCACACCCTCGACAATCTTCTTGCCCGGGTTCGGGTTCTTGTTGCCGCGCGAGGCATTGTTGCGGATGTCTTCCTTCGAGAGATAGTCGAGCTGCTCGACCAGGACCTCTGCCACCAGCCCGTCGCCGAGCTTCTTGTTGAAGTCATCCTTGATGCTCGTGCGAAACTTCTCAAGGTTGAAGGCGCCGGGCTTGCTGAGATCAACCATCTGGTTGCCGATCAGCAGCGTGAAAAGCTCGTCAGTCGTCAATTCGGTGATCGGAAGCTTGGTGTTCTTGATCTTTTCCTTGTCCATCATGAACGAGACGCGGCTCAGGAAATAACCGGTGATCGCGCCGTCCGCGATCATCGGAATGGTAATGGATTCCCCGCGCACCAGCGTCTGAAGCTCCTTGCGCCTGGCCGCTTCGTCGACCGGCGCCGGCGCTGCGGACATCTGCACGGAGAAGTACACCGCCGCAAGCGTGACGATGCAGACCCATAGACCGGTGAGAAGGAGCTTGACCATCAAGCCTCGCTGTAGGTGAACTGTTCTTGGGTGTAGGTACCGTCGTCGTCCGCGTCACGGGCAGCGTTCTTCAGAAGATCCGCGACGGCGCGGACGGCGTGGAGATGCGCCTCGACCCGGCGGGCATTAAGGGCCAGCTTGCTCTTCAATCCGTGCATCTGGTCGATATGGCCGGTGGCGAGCTGCTTCGGGTCGGTGCCGCGGAACAGCATGGTCAATTCGTAGAGGCAGCGGCTTTTGTGCGCGTTCGACACTTTCAGGTCGAATTCCGGATCGCGGCCGATCCGCTGATTTTCGTTGTCGATTATCAGCTCCAACCGGCCAAGCACGGTCTTGATGCGATAATCATTCGAAACGACTTCCATATTTTCTGCCCCAGTCTGATGCATATCAGGCCTCACTCTTCTTGCCGACGCCGAGAACCTGCCGCTCGAAATCGGTGATCATGCTTATTGCGCGGCTACGATCAGTTTCATTGGTGGTTGGATTGACCGTGGCCTGACGTTCCGCACGGGCGACCGCCTGCGAATACATCTGCTCGGCAATACCGACGCCGCCCTTTTTCGACATCTCGTCGGCAATCTTCTCAGCCATGATGCTCTTCCAGAATTCCCCGGCAGAGCCCTTGCCGTAAACGTCCTCGGTCTCCTTGGGGAGCATGGAATTCACGAAGGTCGAAAGCACCGAGGCTTCGAACTTGCGATATTCCTCCGGCATTTCGGCAACCTTGTTCGGCGCCTCCGGATTGCCGAGACCCGCCGTCGTGCCGGGTGTGTCGATGAATTTCATGGCAGCACCAAAACCCTTGCCGACTTCGGCAAGGCTGGTCGCGGCAAAGGCCGCCTTATTCGCCTTCAGCTTGGCCTGCGCTTCCTGAACGGCAGTCGGGTCCGCAGCGCGGACGACGTCCATGACCAGATCGCTCGGAGGTGAAATCGCCACGTCAGCTCCCTTCATGACTGCCGCGGACCGCATCCCTAAAGGTGCCCGAGCGCAGCAACAGTTTGAAATGGCACGTGATCCCGCCGATCTCGATTCGAGCCGGCAATCAGTGCAATGACGAGACTATGACGTTCGAAGCTTGCTGGAGGCTGGCCAGTCTATTTGACCCGATCGAGGGCGAGCGTGATATCGATGAGCTCATAGATCGAGTCGTCCGCGGCTTCGCGATCTTCATGACCGCGAGCGTCCTTCATGTTCTCTTCAAGGCGGTCTGCCTTGGTGCGCTCCTTGAGAACCTTCATTTCCTGGATCTGCTGAACGCCGGCAAGCTGGCGTTCCTTCGTCGTCAGGCGACCGAACCGTTCGGAATAATGCTGCGAGAACTGTCGATGGACCGGGTTCATCGAGCCGATCGCATCTATGACTTCCTCCATCGACTGATTGACCTCCGCGCGATAGCGGGTGGTGGCCGCAAGCTCGTGTTCGGCCATCGTCTCGAGATGCCGCTGGACCGCAACGAGACGCTTGAGCTTGTCCGACCGCTTGACTGGGCCCGCCATTGCTGCCTCCTAGAAGGACCTGAAGATCGGCGCGAAGCCATCCGCATATTGGCGAATGAAGGCGGCGATCGACAGATAGAGAAGGAAAAGCCCGCCCATCAATATGAAGGGCGTCGAGATGAAGAAGATCGGGATCTGCGGCGCCATCTTGTTGATGAGGCCGATTGCCACGTTGAACATCAGGCCAAAGATCAGGAATGGGCTTGCCAGCCGCAGCATGATGACGGTCGACGCTCTCAGGGTATCCGTCAGGGTGATCAGTATCTTCTGCGGATCGATCACCGCACCGACCGGCGTTGCCGTGTAAGAATCGACCAGCGCGCGGAACACGATGTGATGGAAATCCATCATGAACAGGAGCAGCAGTCCGCTCAGCGTCAGCAGGATAGTCAGCGAGTTTTCCTGCGAGTCTTCGAAAACGTCGTGGCCGCCAGGCGCCGTGAAACCGATCGAGAGGGTCAGGACCGTGCCGGCAAACTGCATGCCGAGTGTATAAAGCCGGGCGATCAATCCATAAACCGTGCCGATCGCGGCTTCGGTGAAGATCAGGCCAAGATAGGTGGCCGTCGGTTCCGACGCTTTCGGGTAGATCTGATCCCAGAGAACCGGCAGCACGGCCATCGACAGGGCGACGGCGACAAACAACCGCACCTGCACCGGCACGCGGCCGCTTCCCAGCCCCGGAAGAACCATCACGCACGTCCCCATGCGGCAGAACGCAAGGAAAAGTGCGAGAATGGTCCCCTGCGGGTCGGTAATCATGCGAGAATCGTCCTTTGCGGACAGCCTATCACGAAATGGCGCCGAGTATTTTGATTTCGAGACCCTTGGCGAGTTCTACATGGGAAAGGACGGGCAGGGTTGCGAACAGCCGCTCGATGATCATGCGGACGTAGGAGCGCGTTTCCGGCGAGGTGACGAGCACGAAAGGCAGGCCGCGGTCCATGAATTCACGGATGACCTTGGTCGCCTGTTCGCTGAATTCTTCGAGCGTGCGCGGATCGATGTCGAATTCGACCACTTCGCCCTTGCCGTCCCGCTTCAGCGCCTGATGGAACAGCATGTCCCATTTGTTGCCGAGACGGAGCACACGCAGCACGCCGTTGTCGGCCAGGTCGCCGCAGAGCTGCTGCGACATGCGCACGCGCACATGTTCGACGATCTGCTCCGTCTTGCGGACATGCGGAGCAAGCTCGGCCACCGCTTCCAAGATGAGATGCAGGTTGCGGATCGACACGCGCTCGGCAAGCAGGAGCTTCAGCACCGCCTGCAGGCCGGAATAGGACATATGCGACGAGCAGATCTCGTCGGCGAGCTTCTTGTACTCCGGATCGAGACGCTCGATCAGGATCTTGACGTCCTTATAGGACAGAAGCTGCGGAAGGTTGTTGCGGATGACTTCCGACAGGTGGGTCAGCACGACGGAGACGTTGTCGATCGGATGGAAACCTTCACGCTTCAAGTCTTCGGCGAAGGTTTCGAGGATCGACACCGCCGGCATGCCGAAGGCGGGTTCGCGGATCTCGTCGCCCGGGATGCTCGGCTTGCGGCCGGATCCGGTCACCACGAGGACGTCGCCGACCCGCAGAGCGTTCGAAGCGATCGTCGTGCCATGGATGCGGATCTGGTAGGACTTTTCCTGGATCGAGATGTCGTCGGTAACCTTGATTTCCGGGACCACGAAACCGTATTGCGTCGCGAACTTCTTGCGCATCTTGCCGACACGGAAGGCAAGTTCCTGATGGGCACCAAGCAACCGGGTGGAGACCTGCTTGCCGAGAGCGAGCTCGATTTCGGAGGTCTTGAGGACCGATTTGACCGAGTCCTTTTCCGCTTCCTTGGTCTGGACGACCTTCTGCTCTTCGTCTTCGCGACGCGCCTTGTTCTCCGCCTCGATACGGCGCGGAACGAGCCAGGCGCCGAAACCCATCAGGCCGCCGAGTGTCATAAAGGGCAGGAACGGCAGTCCAGGGATGATCGCCAGAAGAGCCATCAGACCAGCCGACATCGAAAGAGCGCGCGGATAGCCGCTCAGCTGGTCGATGACGGCCTTGTCGGTGGAGCCGGCGGTGCCGCCGCGGGTGACCAGGAGGCCGGCGGCGAGCGAAACGATAAGGGCCGGGATCTGCGTGACGATACCGTCACCGACGGACAGCTTCACGAAGACATCGGCGGCTTCGCCGATCTGCATGCCGTGGCGGAAGTAACCGATGATGATGCCGCCGAAGATGTTGATGGCGGTGATGATGAGACCGGCGATCGCGTCGCCGCGGACGAATTTCGACGCACCGTCCATGGCCCCAAAGAAGGAGCTTTCTTCTTCTAGCTCGGAGCGGCGGCGTTGCGCTTCCTTCTCGTCGATGATGCCGGCCGAGAGGTCCGCATCGATCGACATCTGCTTGCCGGGGATGGCATCGAGAGTGAAGCGGGCGCCGACTTCCGCGATACGGGTGGCACCCTTGGTGATGACGATGAAGTTCACCGTGACGAGGATCATGAAGACGATCACACCGATCACGAAGTCGCCGGACATGACGAGGCCCGCAAAGCCCTGGATCACGTTGCCGGCCGCGCCATGGCCCTCGTTGCCGTGCGACAGGATCACGCGCGTCGTCGCGATGTTGAGCGACAACCGTATCATGGTGGCAATCAGCAGGATGGTCGGGAAGGACGAGAAGTCCAGCGGCCTCTGGATCCACAGCGCCACCATCAGGATCAGCACCGAGAACGCGATCGAGAAGGCAAGGCCAAGGTCGATCAGAAACGGCGGGATCGGCAGGAAGAGGATACAGAGGATGGCGACGATGCCGCCCGCAAATCCGAGATCGCGACCGCTCGGGGCTACTTTCGGAATGGATAGTGAAGGTGGTTGCGCCATGACTTTCCCGTCTCTTCATGAGATGGCGGCAGGAAGTACTCCTGCCAGTTCATGTCCTGCCTAAAGGGCGAAGCTTGCGCGAAGGTGGGTAAGCGAAAAAGATCAGGCGGGCCACAACCGGGTCAGAACCCCGATTGCACCCGCGAAAATACCAGATGAGCAAAAAGATTGATCTGGCCGCCGATAAAAGGCGCAGTAATGCCGATCGTGATCATGATGGCGACGATTTTCGGCACGAACGTCAGCGTCATTTCCTGGATCTGAGTCAGAGCCTGGAGAAATGCAATAACGACACCCACGACCATCGCCACAAGGACCGCGGGACCGGAGGCGATCAGGATCGTCCAGATCGCCGCCTGCATGATATCAAGGGCATCGGCCTCATTCATTGCGCCGGCTCCGTCTGCTTTAAAGTTTCGGCGTCATGCCGAGGTATTCCCGCTCTTAGCTACTCGCTGCAGGCTGATTCGAAAGAACGATCCCCGGCTGGATGAGAACCTTATCACCCTTCTCGGTGATCGCCACCAGACCGTCGGAATAGATTTCCACCTGTTTGATGACACCGGTGGTCTTGTCGTCGGCGCTGGTGATCGTCTTGCCGATCATGTCGGCAGCCTGCGAGAACGAGGACGCCTGGATCAGCGACTGCAGGTTCGAGTTCATCTTCACCGACTGCTCGACCTGCGAGAAGGTTGCGAGCTGGGAAATCTGCTGGCTCGCATCCATCGGATCGGTCGGATCCTGATACTTCATCTGCGCGATAAGCAGCTTCAGGAAGTTGTCGTAGTTCAGGCCTGCGGCCGACTTGTCGGACGATGCCGCCTTGCCGTCGCCGGCGGCGTAGGGGTTCTTGGTATTGATCGAGTCTACCGCCACGGTGCGATCTCCTTGCGAATCCGCTCGACTGTCGCCGGCGCGATTTCCCGATTGTTGAGGATACGGTCTTCGATGGAGTAGAGCGCGCGGATCGCCTTCAGAGCGTCGAAGGCGCGACCCGATGCAACCATACCGTCGATGCGCTTCAGTTCGGCCAGCATCTCATCATCGGTAAAGCAGGTCAGCAGCATGGCGACCGACTTGCGGAACAGCGCGTTCGACTGTTCCTTGCCATCCGGATTGATGAGCATCATCTGGGCGATGAAATAGAGCTGCCGAAGCGGCGTTGTCGCATCTTCCGGCTGAAGAACGTGGTTCTCCAGCAGGAACGTGACGTCATTGAGAAATTCCAGCGCGACCTTGCGATCAACGCGCAGAACCGCGCCGTTGATGAATATCCGCTCGCCGGATTTCAAAGAGATGCGAAGCGTACTTTTCATTTAAGTCCATCCCTGATGATGGTGGTCACTTCAATAATGCCCTGGAAGTTGGTCGATTCACGGTTTCGGATCTTCTCGCATTCCTTCAGTATCCAGATTGCGATCGAGATCAGATCCGCTCGAAGTTCGTTGGCTAACTCGTTGTCCGGATGTTTCAGATCCTCGACGAAACGGATCCAGACACGCCGGGTATAGAACAACGCCTCAACCGTGGTGCGCGTATAGGCTTTCTCATCGCGCGCGGCGATCAGAAGCTCGATAGAGCGATCCAGGGCCTGCCGCTCGCGATCCTTGGCGTTGGCAACGCCGTCCTCCATGATCTCGGCATATGAAAATTGGTACATTCATGTATCCTTCGTCACGAGCCTTCCTTTATTCATCAAAGGAAGTTGGCCAGGCTCAGCTGCTGTATCTTTGCCGTTACTGTATATGCGGTTTCGAGAAGCGTCTTCATCGTATTGAGACGGGTCGCGGCCTCCTCCGGATCGACGTTCTCCATCGATCCGAGACTGGTCGTCAGAATATCTTTCTGCGCCTGCAACCTTTCCTCAGCCTTGGAGACGCGTTCGGTATAGATACCGATCGACGTCCGCTGCTGGTTGATGCTGCCGTCGCTGTTCATCGCCTTGTTGATGAGGCTTGTGGTGCGAGTGGCGACCGCGGCCCGGGCATCCTTGTCCATCCCGGTCTGCAGGTATTCCATCGAGATGATCGACGCGAACGCAAAGTTGCGCATGCCCTGACTGTTGGCATTGGTCGAGCTTTCAACCACTTCGGTCGGGCTGATACGGCTCTTCATGTTTTCGTCGCTGGCATCGGAGAAGAAGGTCTTCCAGAAGTCCTGGCCGGCGACGGCCGCCGGATGGGGCGGGCTTGTCAACGGCGCGGAGCCGTCGAACTTGGCTTGCAGATTATCCAGAAAGCCGTCCATCTGGGCCTTCGTCATCTGCTCCTTGCTCGGAATCGCATTGGCGGAGAGATATTGGGTGAGCTCGGCGGCAACGGCGGCCTTGGCCGGCGATCCCGGCGCAAAATAATCGTCGAGAGGCTTCACGTCGGAATTGATGCCGGAGAAGATATACTCGCCCTGGACCGCGGTATTGGCGAAGTTCGTGAATGCATCGAGCGCGTCGGACATCGCCATGCGCGCCGTCGCAAGGCTCGTTTCGTCGGCCGAGCTTCCAAGCGTCAGGATCGCGCTCTGTATCTTCAAGCCCTGCTCGTTCATGCTCTTGAGCGAAAGTTCAGCGGTTTGGAGACGCTGCGTCGCGAGTGCTGCGGTCGTCAGAAGCGAGTCGGTGCGGCTGATGTCGCGGGAAAGATCGAGAGCGCGCGACGTATTGGCTCCGAGGGCGACGCCGAGATCAGCGTGTTTCTGGCTCACCGCCTCCTGGTTCGCCTTCACCATCTCGCGCTGAACGTTCGAGATGGAGTTTCGCATCGTGGTCTGGATCGACAATGTGGAAATGAAAGAGGTCTTCATGATCAGCTCGCAATATCCAAGAGGGCTTTCATCATATCGTCGACCGTCGACATGAGCTTGGCTCCCGCCTTGTAGGACTGCTCGATATCGAGAAGCAGCGACAGTTCTTCGTCGAGGCTGACGCCCGTATTGCTGGAAAACGCTTCAAGACTGCGCGACAGCATGGCTGTCTTCGTCTCGTCTGCGGCGGTCGCCGTGCTGCGAAGCTGCTCGAGCCAGCCCATGGAGTCTGCGGCAAATGAGAGGACGTCCGGTGCATCGGCGATTTCCGTGTCCGTATCGAAGGCCATCGGGCTGGTCAGGTTTTGGTTGTACTTGTCGAGGAGGTCCCCGTAGCTGCTGCCACCCGTGTTTACGATATAGGTCGCGCCGTTGATCCCACCGTCGCGCACCTTGTCCGGGGTGCCGGCCGGGGGGACGACCACCGGATTGACGAAGATCTTGGAGGCGAGGCCCGGAACGATCGTGCCGGCGGCGGGAATGGCCGTCTGCTGGACGCCGGCGCCATCCTTGTATGTGAAGAGACCCGTCATCGGCGTCAAAGCGCCGGTCGGCCCGGTTTCCGCAAACGAGGTGATCAGACCGCGGGCGATTTCGTCGAGCTGGCTCTGGAAGGTCGGTGCGATCTTGTCGCGGATCTGCATATGGGCCTGAATGGAGCCCTTGGCGGTGGTGTTGCCCGAATCTCCGGGCTTGAGCGCGACGCCGTCGATATAAACACCGTTACCGGAGGTCGATGCATCGAAAGCGGCGGTCTGCTGGAATGTCACCTTGCGCGGCACCGCCTCGAACAGCGTCGTGCCGTCCGTGGTGTAGAGCACCATATCGTTGCCGCCGCGCGTATAAGACGTGACGCCGACGATTTCCGAGATCTTCTTGACGAGGCCATCGCGCTCGTCGAGAGAGTCGTTCGGGTCGGCGCCGCTGGAGACCGCGTTCTTGACCTGGTTGTTGACGGTCTCGAACTTCGCAAGCAGCGCGTTCAGATCGATGACGTTCTGCTTGATCTGATCGTCCGCGTCCTTGCGGATCTGCTGAAGCTTGTCGGAAGCGATATTGAGGCCGGCCGCTACGTCCCGAGCGCTCGAAATGAAGGAGATGCCGATGCCGGTATCGTTCGCCTTTCCGGCGAAGGCATCGAGGTTGTTGCGGAAGGCCGCGATCAGCTTGGCGGGGGAGAGCTCGTTGTCGTTCCCCCCCATCAGGTTCTTGATCTCCTGGAGGCCGTCCAGCACCGTCCGCTGGCCGCTTGCGATCGACGAGCTTGCGATCGTCTGGCGCAGGAGCGGCTCGTTCTGGGACCGTGTAATGTCGCCGATTATAGCCCCGTTGCCGCCGGTCACGACCATCGCGGATCGGCGGCTGTAATCAGGGTTCTGTGCATTAGCGATGTTCTTCGCCGAGACTGCCGACTGAGTGCCGGAGTTGGTGAAGATCGATTGTGCCGTAGACAATGCTGATGCGAGCGACATTTTTTACTAACCTCTTGAGACTTATTCTCTCGATCGTCGGTCCGATTATCTCTTCAGATTGATCAGGACGTCCATCAGGTCCGAACCGGTCTGGAAGACCTTTGAATTCGCGGTGTAGACACGCTGCGATTCGATCATTTCAGTGAGTTCGCTGGCGATATCGACGTTGGAGCTTTCAAGCGCGCCGGAATAGACCTGGCCGAAGGCGCCGGACTGCGGGAAGCCGATGGTGACGACGCCCGAGTCATTGGTCGGCAGGAAGACGTTGCCGTTCTGCGGAAGCAGCTTGTCGATGCTCGGAACCGTTGCAAGCGCGACCTGGTAGATAGGGCGACGGCCGCCATCCTGGTAGACCGCCGTGACCAGACCGTCGCCGCCGATTTCGACATCGGTGATCGGGCTCGGCGCGTTGCCATCAATGATACCCTTGCCCGGCGTGAAGGCGGCTGCGAACTGCGTCATTTCCGAAAGGTCGATCTTGATCGCCTGCGAGGGAGTTGCGCCGTCGGTCGGGTCGACGAAGGTGATGGACTTGTCGGAACCTGTCGGCGGAGGACCAGCGGAATAAGCGGCCGTCTGCAGCTTGTTCGTGTTCGGGTCGAACACGAGATTTGCCGTCTGCTTGACGAGGTTTGCAGCCGGAACCGCCACGTAGGGGAAACCGCCGTTGGTCGACTGATCCTGGCGATAGACCGACACTTCCCATGTATCGGGACCGGTACCGGTCTTGGTGTAGTAGAAGTCGTAGAGCACTTTGCTACCGGCATGGTCGTAGGCCGTCAGCGAGCTCTTGTTGGTGATGACACTGCCTGCGACGTTGTCGCTCGGACGAGTGCCGGCAGGCACAACGGCCGCTCCCTTGTCCAGGTTGGCAGGGAAGCTGCCCGTGCTGGACGGCGAAGAGACCATCCCGAAGTCGTTGATGTTGATTTCTTCGAGACCGTTGAAGCCGTTGACGACGGCTGCCGGCGGGTTCGAGCCGTAGGGATAACCCATCAGGTTGAAGCCGGCAGTGTTCTTGAGGAAGCCCGTCGCATCCTTCACGAAGGCACCGGCGCGGGTCAGGTAAGGAGTACCGTTCGGATCGCTGACGATGAAGAAGCCTTCGCCCTGGATGGCAAGATCGGTCGAGGAGGTGGTGTACTGGATGCCACCCTGGTCTGCGATGCTGTAGCGAACGTTGGTTTCGACACCGCCGGAAGAATACGAACCTTGAGTCGAGGGCAGGACCAGCGTTGAGAACGCCGTGGAAGAACGCTTGTAACCGACGGTGCTCGAATTCGCGATGTTATCGCCAACAGTACCGAGACGGTTTGCCTGAGCGTTCATGCCCGAGACGGCCGTTTTCATCGTGCCGAAAATACTCATAGGAAATCTCCTTTTTGTCTGATGGAGAGAGTAAGTGGCGGGCCTTGCGTGAAGCTGTCTGCTTACGGTTCCCGCCGAAAATATGCGGCAAGGCCCTTTTGGAAAATCAGTTCCAGTCGATGCAATAACCAAGGAAACGCTTGGAATCGACCGGGTCGAAGCCGAGCTTCTTGCGCAGCTTCTTGCGCAGCTTGCTGATGTGGCTTTCGACGACGTTCTCTTCGACTTCCTCGTCGAAGATGCCGTAGATGGCGTTGAAGATCTGGGTCTTAGAAACGCGACGACCGCGGTTGGAGACCAGGTATTCGAGGATGCGGCGCTCGCGGCGCGGCAACGCGAAGACGTCGCCGTCGATTTCCGGATCACGACCGTCGGAGAATACCCGGATCGAACCGATATCGGTGAAATTCGAGATTGCCTTCAGCCGACGACGGATCGCCGCGGCACGCGCCAGGATCTCGCGGGGATGGATGGGCTTGCGCACCACGTCGTCCACGCCGCTGTCGAAGAAGGCAAGGGTCGCCTCCAGGGAGGGCTGATCGCTGACTGCGATCACCGGTGCCATGGACCGGTCCCGGATAGCCCGCGGCAGTTCGAGCGTCCGCTCGCCCTGACCGATCAGGAAGGCTTCGACCGCGGCGATGTCCGAATCAGCCGCCGTGCTTACCCATTCGCCGAATTCTTTTGGATCGAACCCCTGGGACGGAATTCCTTCGCGTCCAAAAAGAGATGTGTATCCGTCTTTCACGAGCTCACGCTCATCAACCACTACGATCATTCGTCCGCCTCCGAATCACTTGTGGTGCTTCAATATGTCTATGGGTACGAATCGGCGGAATCCGAGACAAGCTGTGTGAAGTTAACCAAACAAATTAATAGTTGATTAATAACTGCACTGCGATTTGCACTAGATGTAGTGGGTGTACCGATTTTGAACACAAGTTTCCGGTGGAAAAATTAACGCATCGTAAAAGAAGGCTTGCATGGCCATTTTTGCCATAAATGCAAACCGCTGCAATTTTGCGATTCTTTATTTTAACGATTCAACTACAGATTGCTTAGCTGGCGCAGAACCGGGAAGCGTTGGAGGTCCACTCTCCGTAGCCTGTGGCGACGAGATTGCTGATCACCCGGCAGACATATTGCTTCTGAGCGGGATTGTTATTCGGTCCGGCGTGGTATCGCGCCACCGCCATCGTCCAAGTTTCGTGTTTGTCGTGCAGGTTCCGGAGGAACTTTGCCGCGTATTCAACATTGCGTTTCGGGTCGAACATCTCTTCCGGGGACGAAAAATTTTCGCCGTGGAAGTAGTGGTTGATCTGCATGCAGCCGATGTCGATGAGCTTCATGCCCTGCCGCTTGGCGTCGTAAAAAGTCGTCATCGCCGCCTGCTGCGAGGGTGGAAAAAAGGCCTTTCCCTCGACATTCATGGCATAGGCGCTGAGGCTGCCCTTGCGGCCGGTCTCGGTTAGACCGACCGAATAGAGAATACCTTCCGGTACGCCGTATTTTGCCGCGGCTGCCTGTATTTCCCGTTCGCAGACGCCGGAATTGACAGATGAACCTGTGGCTGGCGCGCTGCTAGCCGGCGTTCTGACGGGCGCGCGGCGCGTGATGGCAGCTCGGCTCGGAGGTGCGGCGGG
>NZ_JALBGW010000169.1:0-9766 GCF_023006485.1 Neorhizobium sp. BETTINA12A | reverse complement strand
CGCTTGCCGGCACGTTTTCCGCCAATGCGCTGCATGCCTGGGGCTCGGTCGCGCCGGTGCCGGACGCGCTTGACCTGGCGATGGTGCGCCGGGCGATCCGCGACGAACAGAAGCTGGCGCTCGACTACCGCGACGAATATGCACGTGCAACGGAACGGACGATCCGGCCGGTGGCGCTGATCTATTATTCGCAGACGGCCAATATCGTCGCCTGGTGCGAACTGAGGCAGGCGATCCGCAATTTTCGCGCCGACCGGGTGGAGCATTGCGAACTGGCGGAAGATTTCTTCCGTGGCGAAGGCGAAAAACTGCGGTCGCTGTGGGTTCAGGGCTGGAGCAGTCCGCCGATGTGACCGCCCCGTGACCTTCGCCCTCCCCTGACAGCCGGCGGCTTTATCCCTATGGTGCGCCCGCTTCGTCAGGAATCAGCAGGGCATGGGAGACATCGAATGCGCAAGGCCATCATCGTCTGGGGCGGATTGAAGATCCATGAACCGGAGGAATGCGCAGGCATTACCGGCGCCATCCTTCGCGAGGACGGGTTTTCGGTCGAGATTACGGGCGATCTCGGCATCTTCGGTTCCCAGAATATCGCCGCTGCCGACCTGCTGGTGCCGATCATTACCGGCGAAAAGCTGGAAAGGGTGGATGCCAATGCGCTCGTCGAGGCGGTGCGCGGCGGGCTTGGGCTTGGCGGTCACCACGGGGCGCTTGCAACCTCCTTCAAGGAGAGTGCTGCCTTCCGTTATCTTGCCGGGGTCACCTGGGTGGCGCATCCCGGCAATATCATCGACTACCGCGTCAACGTCACTCGCCCCAACGACCCGGTGATGCAGGGCATTGCGGATTTCGACTACCGGTCGGAGCAGTATTACCTGCATTACGACCCGTCGGTCGAAATCCTCGCGACGACGACCTTTACCGGCGAATATGACGAGGCGGTGCGCAACGTGACGATGCCCGTCGTCTTCAAGCGCCATTTCGGCAAGGGACGGATCTTCTATTCGGCGCTTGGCCATGTAGCGGCCGAGTTCGAGCATCCGCAGATGCGCAGCATCCTGCGGCGCGGGCTTTCCTGGGCGGCGCGCGGCTGAGCCTAGAGAGCGAGGGTGCGGCTTTCCTCGCGGCCGTGGCCGATGATCTCGATGCGGTCGGCAAAGATCTCGACGACGGCAAAGGTGTTTTCCGCCTGCGTATCGACCATGCCCTTGAAGTTGACGTACCAGGTGTTTCCGGCACGGCCGAGATTGCCGACGTGGTTATGGCCGTTCAAATAGGCGATGACGTTGCCGGAGCGGGCGAAGAGATCGGTCAGCCGCTCGCAACCCCAGAGATTGTGCTCGTTTTCGGGGTAGAGCGGATAGTGGCCCATGACCACGACCTTCTCGTCCGCCGCACTGGCGCGCGCAAGCACCGCCTCCAGCCAGGCGAACTGCTCGTCGCTAATGCCGCCGTTCCATTCCTTGGCGTTGATCGCGCCCTCGGCCAGCAACGTTTCCAGCCGCTGCTGCGCAAGCGTGTGGCGCGGATGGCCTTCCGGGGTGGAAAACAGACTGATCTCGTTGCCGTCGATCACCACGAAGCGGACGCCGCTTCGGGCAAAGTCGTGCCAGGCGGCCGGCATGCCGAGCCGTTTGTGGACATCATCGAGCTGCTCCGGCGCGACGAAGAAATCGTGATTGCCCGGCATCAGAAAGCTTTCGTGGCGCAGGCCCCGATAGACGGAAAGCACCGGATCGTAGCTCTCCCAGCCGCGGTCGATGAGATCGCCAAGCGTCACCACGAAGGAGAGATCCTCGCCGTTCAGCACATCGATCGCCTGGCGCAGCTTGTCGAGACTGTTGGCGTAATAACGGTCCATCTCCAGCCATGGCGGTAGGTCGGCATATTGCGGATCGGCAATCACGCCGAAGCGGAGGAGCGGTTTTTCGTGGGGCATAGAGGATGCAGTAAGCATGTTGAATTACAAGAATATGACTAAAGTAACTGCCTCGAGGGATACAACTAAGACTAGCCAAGGGCAATATTTTTGGTAGAATAAGACAATATTCCTAAGGGAACATCCGAGCATGCGTGTCAGACATCTAATAGTGCGCGCCAAGACCATTACAAGTGACACAAACTGGAAATCAGAACCGCTTCCTCCTCGCTTTTCGGGTATCTATCCAAAAACTCGCCCTCTCAAACCGGGTTGGAAATGGCGGAGTGCGCAAGCTCATTGCACCGAAAATGAGTATATACTCCTTTGTGAAGTCAACGAACAAAAAGACAATTGGCGAGCATGGCTCATAAAGAAGATTGGAGATGAAGGATCATTAGTTAGCCGCCTTGAATTCCATGGAAACCACCCTGGGATACACGCGCATGCAGATTGCAGTCGTGGCGGGCTCGAAGTTGGCCCAAGCAGCATTAAGGTTCCGGTACGAATTCCAGGTGTAGGCTCAGGCCGACAGCGGCCCCCGCCAACACGACCTGATTTGTTTTGGGACATGGCTCGAAAACATTTTCGCATGGACTATAAAAAGGGAAGCCTCATATGAGCGACGCCCAATCTATCCTCAGTTCGCTGCATCGATCATTCAGTGACGCGATATCTGTGCGTCCAGTTCCGGCAGGCGTAGCTATCAATTCGCCGTTCTTTGACGGTAGCGGTGACCATATCGCGTTCTATGCCCGTGACACCGAGGACGGGATAGTATTGGAGGATGACGGTGATTTCCTCCCTCACCTCATTGCATCAGGCATCGACATCGAAACCGGCCAGCGTAGGCAACTACTCGACAATCTACTAGCCGAAGCGGGTGCTTATTGGGACACGGAAACGTTCGAAATTCGCTCTCATTCAATTCCCTTAGAGCATGTGGGGGCCGCCAGCGTAAGATTTCTCTCGGGACTTCTCAGAATAAGAACAATTGAATCGCTGACAAAAGAAAATATTCGCTCCACATTTAAGGAAGACGCGATCGAAGCTATAAGAAAATCTCTCTCCGATACCTTTGAAATGGTAGAACGTAGCGCCCTTGAATCCGAGCTTTCAGAGTTTCCGGCCGATATCGTTCTAATATCTCGTCAAACAATAGGAAAAAAAATCGGACTGTTCTTAGTAAATAGCTCCACCCAATTTCTGGAAGCAGAGCTTTTACACACCGAAATCGAGAGAATTCGGAAAGAAAATACTCTTAGTACGATCGCTTTGATTGAAGATACGCGAAAATTATCTGTAATTGGCGAACGCCGTTTTCAACGCGCGATTAACCGCGGGCTTCAAACGCGTTTCTTTCGGGATGATGAACTTCAGGCAGTAAACAGTCTACGCAAACTAGCTGCCTAGTCGCTTGAATTCTTTTGCGGGGGTCCTCGACAAAGTCGAGAACCCCCGTTTCGGAGAACTACTTCGTGGCGGCTTCGTAGCGTTCGAGGACGTAGTCCCAGTTGATCAGGCTGTCGACGAAGGCTTCGAGGTATTTCGGGCGGGCGTTGCGGTAGTCGATGTAATAGGAATGTTCCCAGACGTCGACGCCGAGGATCGGCTCTGCACCGTGAACCAGCGGGTTCTCGCCGTTCGGGGTCTTGGAGATGACGAGCTTGCCGTCTTTTACGGAAAGCCAGGCCCAGCCGGAGCCGAACTGCGTCGTGCCGGCGGCGATCAGGTCAGCCTTGAACTTGTCGTAGCCGCCAAGATCGGAGGCGACCGCCGCCTCGAGCTTGCCCGGCAGCTTGGTGCCGCCGCCGCCCTTCTTCATCCACTTCCAGAAATGGACGTGGTTGTAGTGCTGGGCAGCGTTGTTGAAGAGGCCCTGGTTGGTGCCGAAGGACTTCTTGACGACCTCCTCGAGCGACAGATCAGCCATGCCGGCTTCGGCAGCGAGCTTGTTGCCGTTGTCGACATAAGCCTTGTGATGCTTGTCGTGGTGGAATTCGAGCGTCTCTTTCGACATGAAGGGCGAAAGGGCTTCGTAGTCGTAGGGGAGTTCGGGAAGTTCGAAAGCCATTGGTCTACTCCTTGTTCGATAGCTACCTGGGTTCGGCAGATACCTGGGTAAAGCGTCGTGCGGGAACATAGGAGCGCAAGGCCCAAGAGGCAACGGTAACTTTGCCAAAAATCAAGCCAATCGGGTCAAGAACTTGCTGAAATTTCGAGATACAAGAAACGGGCCAGATCACGATTCGGAGCCCGTTTGATGAAGACCACTTTTGCTCTTGCCGCCGTCCTCCTCGCATCCGGCGTCACCGTTACGCACGCCGCCTCGGACGACGCCTGGTCCAACTTCCGCTCGGAGGTGGCCAAGGCCTGCGTGACCGCCGCCAAAGGGCTGATCGAGAACGGCAAGGCACTGGTCGATCCCTTCGGCAGCCAGAGCTACGGGCTCGCCATCGTCTCCGGCAAGGCGGTCGGCGCCAACGTGACGATCAGCACGATCTGCGCCTTCGACAAGAAGACCCGCAAGGCCGAGATCGGCGGCCAAATCTCCGCAGACAAGCTGACAGTGAAATAGTCTCACCGGATCAGGCGGCGCAGATGCGCGACCACGACGATGGGCCGACAATTTTTCCGCTCGTCTGGCGACCTTCCCGCGCGGGTAAAACGGGAACCTTTCTTCACGCCTGCGGATTGAAAGCGAACGCCCGTGGCAAAGAGGAGGCTGCATGTCGCTCGACTTCCTGACGTCTGATTTCCTGATCTTCGTTGCCATAGGCTTCTTCGCACAGGTCGTCGACGGGGCGCTCGGCATGGCCTTTGGGGTGCTGACGACGACCAGTCTGCTTGCCATCGGCGTCGCGCCCGCGGCTGCAAGCGCCATGACCCACGTGACGGAGTGTTTCACCACCGCCGCCTCGGGACTGTCGCATCTCTATAACCGCAACGTCGATTGGCGGCTGGTGGCAAGGCTTGCGCCGGCCGGTATGATCGGCGGGGCGATCGGCGCCTATGTTCTGTCGAATATCGACGGCAAGGCGATCGAACCCTTCGTCTCGGTCTACCTGATCGCCATCGGCCTATTCATCCTCTACAAGGCCTTTCAGCCGAAGTTTCCGCGCGACGTGCGCGACTGGATCGTGCCTTATGTCGGCGGCGCCGGCGGACTGCTCGATGCGATGGGCGGCGGCGGATGGGGGCCGATCGTCACCAGTTCGCTGCTCGGCCGCGGCCACGACGCGAAGAAGGTGATCGGCTCCACCAACCTCACCGAATTCGCCGTCACCATCCTGATTTCCGCAACCTTCATCATGGCGCTCGGCTGGTCGGAACTCTCTTCTGCCCTCGGCCTCATCCTCGGCGGCATCCTGGCCGCCCCGATCGGCGCCTTCATCGTCCGCTACCTGCCGGTCAAACCCCTGATGATCGCCGTCTCGATGATCATCATCGGCACGGCCGCGGTCCGGCTTGTGTGAGGGGAGGCATGGGAGGACACTGGACGCGGGCTTGCCTGCATCACCGTGCTCCCAACGGTCTAATAAACCCGGCGGCGAAATAGCGCCCCTTGCCCGATTGTGATAGGCTTGCCCGCGAACAGGAACCGACAGATGCGCCCGAACCGATCGATTACCATCTCCCTGCCGGAAGACATGGCCGAACTCGTCCAGAAGAAAGTCGCGTCCGGCGAATTTGCTGACGAAAGCGAGGTGGTCGCCGAAGGATTGCGGTATCTGGCGGACCATGATGCGGGCATAGAGAGCTGGCTGCGGGACGAGGTCGTGCCGGCGCTGAGAGCGCATGATGCCGATCCCAGCAGGGGGCGCACGATTGAAGAGACGAGAAAAGAACTTGAAGAATACATGCAGACCAGGGATCGAAGATCGATCGGTGCATGAAATATTCAGTCATCCTCTCCCTCGAAGCGCGTCTGGATCTGGCCGATCTGTTCGATTACCTGTCAGGCAAGACCGGAGATGATTTCGCGCGTGCTTATATCCGCAGGATCATTGACCATTGCAATGGCTTCAGCACTTTCCCCAAACGGGGAACCCTCCGCAACGACGTAGAGCCGGGCTTGAGGCTCGTGGGGTATCGCCGAAAGGCAACCATCGCCTTCCGCGTGGATGAGAATACCGTCACGATTGCTCGTATTCTTTATGGTGGCAAAAGCCTTACCGGCGCGGACGACGTCGAAGACGACGAATTCTAACTTATCGCCTGCCTCACACGCCGCCGCCTGGAGGTTTCAGGCCTCGTCGCCGGGGGAGCGGGCCCAGTCCATGTAGAGTTCCAGCGCCTTGCGGGCGACCGGGCCTTCCTGGAGCTGGCGTTCCTCGAAACGGTTGACCGGCACGATCTTGGAATAGTTGCCGGAGGTGAAGATCTCGTCGGCATCCATGAAATCCTCGACCGTCAGCGTCATCTCGCGCACGTCGAAACCGCCGAGGCGCAGGAGGTTGATGACGCGCGAGCGGGTGATGCCGGCAAGGAACGTGCCGTTGGCGACCGGCGTCATGATCACCCCGTCCTTGACCATGAAGATGTTCGAGGACGCGGTTTCGGCGACGTTGCCGTTCATGTCGCGGGCGAGCGCATTGTCGAAGCCGCGGTTGCGCGCTTCCATGATCATACGGCCGCTATTGGGATAAAGGCTGCCGGTCTTGGCGCCGGTCATCGCCACTTCCGGGTTCGGGCGGCGATAGGGCGAGACGGTGAGCGACGAGGGTTTGGCGGTCTGCATCGGCGCCTCGAACAGGCAGAGCGCAAAGCGGGTCGATTCGGGATCGGCGGTGACGACGCTGTAAGGCATTCCGTGTTCCGACCAGTACATCGGCTTGATGTAGATCGCCGTCTTGCCGTCGAACTTCTTGACGCCTTCCCAGGCGAGCGCCTCGATCTCCTCGGGCTGCATCACCGGCTGCATGCCCATGTTCCTGGCCGAGCGGTTGACGCGCTGGCAATGCTGGTCGATGTCCGGCGCGATGCCATCGAACCAGCGGGCGCCATCGAACACGGTGGAGCCGAGCCACATGGCATGCGAGGTCGGTCCGATCAGCTTCGGATTGCCCTCCAGCCATTCGCCGTCCACGAACGTCCAGGTGGTGGTACGCGGGGCTGTATTGACGGGCATGGCGGTCTCCTTGGTCATTCTGGGGTCATTCGCATGAGGCGCTTCAAAATTGCGGGGTGAGTGAAGTCCGGCCCCGCCACCGAGGTCAAGCGATAATATGAAATGGATCATCACAAAAATTGATAATTTTGCCCATGGAGACCGGGGTGCGGGAGTGGCATGTTCCAGCCAGACACGATCGAAGGAAGACGGAAATGGCATGGTCTGCAGAGCAATATGTGAAATTCGAGGACGAGCGGACGCGGCCGGCGCGCGATCTTCTGGCGCAGGTGCCGCTTGCCTCGGTGGCTCGCGCCTATCGGCTGCGGTCCGGGCAATTCTACGGAGCTGATCGCGGCACGGTTCGGGGTCGCCAATGTCACCGGCCTCGACAGTGACGACAACATGCTGACGGCGGCGCGCAAGCGCCTGCCCGGCACGCAGTTCACCAAGGCCGATCTGAAGACCTGGATCCCGGAGGAGCCGGCCGACCTGCTTTACGCCAATGCCGTCTTCCAATGGGTGCCGGACCATATTTCCGTGCTCGCCCGGCTGATGGACCACCTGGCGCCCGGCGGCGTGCTGGCCGTGCAGATGCCGGACAACCTCTCCGAACCCAGCCACACGCTGATGGAGGAGACCGGTGCCGCCGGCCCGTGGAAGGCAGCCTTCGAAGGCGGCAGGGTTCGCCGGCCGGTGCTGCCGCCGCCCGCCGCCTATTTCGACCGGCTGGTGCCTAAATCCGCCCGCGTCGACGTCTGGCACACGGTCTATTACCATCCGCTTGGCGATGCGCATGCGATCGTCGAATGGGTCAAGGCGACCGGGCTCCGCCCTTATCTCGACGCCGCCGGCCCTGCTCATGCCGAAGCCTTTGCGGCCGACTATACCGCCCGCATTGCCAAGGCCTACCCGCCGATGGCCGACGGGCGGGTGCTGTTGCGCTTCCCGCGGTTCTTCATCATCGCAGTGAAAGCCTGAAGGGCGGCTTCAAGGCGTGCCCGGTGGCGGGGCCAGCGGGTTTTGCGCCTGGGGCTGCGTGACTTCGATCCGGCCGAGACCAGAATCATTCATCCAGATGATGCTGAGGACACAACCGACCAGGATCATCAGCACCGCGATAAAAAGCCAACGCATCAAAAACTCTCCCCCGGCCCTCAACCGGAATGTACCCGGCCAAGGAAGTCGCGGATGAGCGGGGCGACCTCGTCGAGATTGGTTTCCAGCAGCCAATGACCACCATCGAGAAGATGAAGTTCCGCCCTCGGCAGGTCGCGCAGGAACGCGCGGGCGGATTTTTCCGGCATGTAGCCGTCCTGGGGACCCCAGACGATCAGGGTCGGCGGCTGGCGATCGCGCAGATATTGCTGATAACGCGGAAACCAGGCGACGTTCTCGCGCAGCCCGGCGATGACATCGACCGCGATCTGCCGCCGCTGCTCATCCATCAGGGCCCAATGCAGTTTCCAAAGGTCGGGCGAGATGCGTTCGGCGATCTCCGGCCGCACTTCGTTGAGGAACTCCTCCCTGAAACCCTCCTCGTTGACGGCGCCGGCGATCTTGCGGCGGCCTTCCTCGGTCGGGTTGCGCCAGAATTCCTGCAGGGCGGCATATTTGGGACCAAGCGCGTCCTCATAGATATCGCCGTTCTGGATGATCAGCGCGGCGATCTTCTCCGGGCGCCGAATCGCCAGGCGCAGACCGATCTGCGACCCGAAATCGTGGAGGTAGAGCGCGAACCGGTCGAGACCGAGCGCTTGCGTGAACTCGTCCAGGAAGCCGGTGAAACCATCGAAATCATAGGCAAAGCCGGAGGGCGTGTCGGTATAGCCCGAGCCCGGAAAATCCGGCGCGACCAGATGCCAGCGATCGGCAAGCCGGGGCATCAATTCGCGGAATTCATAGGACGAGCACGGATAGCCATGCGGCAGCAGAAGCACGGGTGCACCGGCCCTGCCCGCCTCCCGGTAAAACACCTTGATGCCGTTGAGGTCGAGCCCCTTGTGTTTTACCCGCATCCTCTCCCGGGGGGCTTCGGTGGTCATGTCCATGATCATCGCTCCTTGGCTGCCAGCCCTTCAAGAAAGGTTCATGCTGGAAATGTTCCGTGACCATTTCGTGGCACCAGGCCGACTTTTCGCATTGCGGTGACGTCGGTGGTTCTCCAGCTTGACGCACCCGGCCTGCAGCCGCAACGCAGCAAAATGGTTGACTCGGGCCGGTTCGGCTTGCACTCTCGACCCTTCCCGTTTTCGTCGTCCTGCCCGAAAAGCCGTTCGAAGCCATGCCGAAACCATCCACATTGTCGCTGACGCAGGACCTGGTCGACCTTTGCTTTCGCGAGGAGATCGATCCCGGGCAGCCGGCCACATGGGAGCCGCTGACCGACGACGATTTCATCGAGATCGCCGATCGGCTGGCCGCGGAAATCGGCGAGGATCCGCTTTGGGTGTTTGCCTATGGCTCGCTGATCTGGAAGCCGGGCTTCGATAGCATCGCCTGCCAGCGGGCCGCCGCGTTCGGCTGGCATCGCTCCTTTTCGCTGAGAATCGAGCGCGGTCGCGGCTCGCCGGCACAGCCGGGGCTGATGATGATGCTGTCGCGCGGCGGCCGCTGCGACGGGGTGATCTACCGGGTGGCCGACGACGACAAGCGCGTCCAGATCGAAAAAGCACTGCGCCGCGAGGTCAGCCATCGCGACAGCCTCACCTCGTTCCGCTGGTTGCCGGTCCGCACCC
>NZ_JALBGW010000168.1:0-9770 GCF_023006485.1 Neorhizobium sp. BETTINA12A | reverse complement strand
CCCGGACTATGCCGCCGTCGCTCGCGCCCATGGCGCCCATGCCGAACGCGTCGAGACCGGCGCCGATCTGCCGGCGGCACTGCAGCGGGCATTGGCCGCGACCAGGAGCGGCCAGCAGGCCATGCTCGAAGTCATGGTTTCCTACTAGGAGGCGTCGAACATGGGGGGAGCCGGGAACGACGCAAGGACGATCGAGACGCTGGCGGAGCTCCGCCGGCGTTATCCGATGATCGGCGATCTCGAAAAACGGGCGAAATGGCGCATTCCGCGTTTTGCCTACGAGTTTCTCCAGGGCGGCGCCGGCGACGAGACCGGCCTCAACCGCAACCGGACCGCACTGCAGGCGGTCGAAGTCGTACCGCGTTATGGTATCGACGTTTCCAAGGTCGACACCTCGGTCGAGCTCTTCGGCCATCGTTACGCCGCCCCGATCGGCATCTCGCCGATCGGCTTTGACGGCATGATGTGGCCGGGCGCCACCGAACAGTTCGCCAAGGCCGCCCAGGCCCACAATATTCCCTATCTGGTCGGCACGCTGGCCTGCGCGACGATCGAGAAAGTCGTGGAACGGGCGCCGGATGTCACCTGGTTCCAGCTCTACCCGATGGCGCCGAACAATCACCAATACAGTCTCGAAATGACTGATCGCGCCCGTCTCGCCGGCGCCAAGGTTCTGGTCGCGACGCTCGACGTGCCGGTGCGCGCCAAGCGCCCGCGCGATCTTCGCAACGGCCTCACCATGCCCTTCAAGCTGACGCCGAAGACGATGATGGCGGCTGCGATGGCCCCCTTCTGGCTGGATGCGATCCGCCGCAAGGGCATGCCGACCTTCGCCAACATGGCAGGCTTTGCCGGCGCGCCGGACCGCGTTACCACCTCCGCCTTCGTGCAGAAACATATCGGCGGCGGCTTTCCCTGGGAGCAGATCGCCCGGTTGCGCGACAGATGGCCGGGGCCGATGATGGTCAAAGGCGTCATGCACCCGGCGGATGCGGAAAAGGCGCTCGAACTTGGCCTCGACGGCGTGATCGTCTCCAACCATGGCGGCCGCCAGTTCGATGCGGCACCTGCGACGATCGACGTGCTGCCGGAAATCGCCCGCACGGTCGGCACCCGTGGTACGGTGCTATTCGACAGCGGCATCGTCTCCGGCGTCGACATGGTGCGCGCGGTTGCCTGCGGTGCCCATTCGTCGTTTGCCGGCCGTGCCTTCATGCTCGGCCTTGCCGCACTCGGAGACCATGGCGCCGCCCATATGGCGCAGGCCTTCATCGAGGAATACCGCATCACGCTCGGCCAGAGCGGGCTTTTGAATACCGACCAGGCCCGTCGCGCATCCGTGCGCCATCCCGGCGCCTGGACCGCACAGGACTTCCAACCGCACCTCTAATCGACCATGTCTCCGGGGAGGAGAAACCCATGAAAGTTGCCGACGCCATCGTGGAAATCCTGAAGCGCGAGGGGATCGAAGTCATCTGCGGTTACCCCGTGAACCACGTTCTCGAACATGCGGCCATGGGCGATATCCGCCCGATCATCGTGCGCCAGGAGCGCCACGGCCTGCATATGGCCGACGCCATGTCGCGCCTCTCGTCCGGCAAGACGATCGGCGTCTTTGCCATGCAGCTCGGACCGGGCACCGAAAACGCCTATGGCGGCATCGCCCAGGCCTATTCCGAATCCGTGCCGCTGCTGGTGCTGCCGATGGGCTACGAGCGCCGTGTCGCGCATGTCGACCCGAACTACAACGCGACCCGCTCGATGCGCGACATCACCAAGTCCGCCGAGCCGATCACCTCGGCTGCCGAAATCCCGAACATTTTCCGACGCGCTTTCTCCAAGTTGCGCAATGGCCGCGGCGGTCCGGTTCTGGTCGAGATCCCGAACGACATGTGGCAGGACGAGGTGCCGGAGCCGCTGAACTATCGCCCGGTTCTTTCCACCCGCTACGGGCCGGACCCGATCGCCGTGCGCGACGCCGTCGACCTGCTGCTCGCCGCCAAACGCCCGATCCTCTATGCCGGCCAGGGCGTTCACTACGCCCAGGCCTGGCCGCAGCTGAAACAGCTGGCCGAACTGCTGGCGATCCCGGTTTCGACCAGCCTCGAAGGCAAGAGCGCGTTTCCGGAAACCCATCCGCTGTCTGTCGGCGCCGGCGGTGCGGCGATCTCCAAGACCCTGCGCCATTTCCTCGACAGTTCCGACCTGATCTTCGGCATCGGCTGCTCGTTTACCGAAACCGCCTTCGGCGTGCAGATGCCGCTCGACAAGACCGTCATCCACGCGACGCTCGACCCCGACCACGTCAACAAGGACATCGAAGCCAAGGTGGCGCTGGTCGGCGATGCGGCGCTGACGCTCGACGCGGTGCTTGCCGAGCTCGAAGCCCGCAAGGTTTCTCCGCGCGACCATACGGAAATTGCCGCCGAAATCGCCAAAGTGCAGGAAGAATGGCTTTCCGAATGGATGCCGAAGCTCACCTCCGACAGCAAGCCGCTATCGCCCTATCGCGTGCTCTGGGACCTGCAGCACACGGTCGATATCGAAAACACCATCATCACCCACGATGCCGGCAGCCCGCGCGACCAGCTTTCGCCGTTCTGGAAGTCGGTGAAGCCGCTCACCTATATCGGCTGGGGCAAGACGACCCAGCTCGGTTACGGCCTGGGCCTCGCCATGGGCGCCAAGCTGATGCATCCGGACAAGCTCTGCATCAATGTCTGGGGCGATGCGGCGATCGGCTTCACCGGCATGGATTTCGAAACCGCGGTGCGCGAGCGCCTGCCGATCCTCTCCATCCTGCTCAACAACTTCTCGATGGCGATGGAACTACCGATCATGAAGGTGTCGACGGAAAAATACCGCTCGACCGACATTTCCGGCGATTACGCCGCTTTTGCCCGCGCGCTCGGCGGTTACGGCGAAAGGGTCACCGACCCGGCCGAAATCATCCCGGCGATCAAGCGCGGCATCGAACAGACACAAAAGGGCGTGCCGGTCCTCCTCGAATTCATCACGACACAGGAAATCGCCCGTTCCCGCTACCACCGCATGCTGACGGGTGAGAAAAAATGACCTCTCTGCAATCCACGATCGACGCCCTGAAGCTCCATTTCGGCGACCGGCTTTCGACCACCGAAGCGGTGCGTGAACATCACGGCCATGACATGTCCCGACAGCCGACAAGGTTGCCGGATGCGGTCGTCTATGCCGAAAACGAGGACGAGGTGGCGCGCGTCGTCTCGGCCTGTTTCGAGGCGGGCATACCGGTAACGCCGTTCGCGGCAGGCTCGTCGATGGAGGGTCACACGATCCCGCTGAAGGGTGGCATCTCGCTCGACCTCACCCGCATGAACAGAATAGTCGCGGTCAACCACGAGGATTTCGACGTGCAGGTGGAAGCCGGCGCCACCCGCAAACAGCTCAACGCCCATATCCGCGATACCGGCCTGTTCTTCCCCATCGATCCCGGCGCCGACGCCTCGCTCGGCGGCATGGCCTCGACACGCGCTTCCGGCACCACGGCCGTGCGCTACGGCACGATGCGCGAAAACGTGCTGGCGCTGCGCGTCGTCACCCCACAGGGCAAGATCATCACCACCGGCCGTCGCACCAAGAAGTCTTCGACCGGCTACGACCTGACCAAGCTTTATGTCGGCGCCGAAGGCACGCTCGGCGTCATCACCGAAGTGACCGTCAGGCTGCACCCGATCCCGGAAACCATCGCGTCTGCCGTCTGCGCCTTTGAGACGATGCGTGGCGCGGTCGAAGCCGTCGTCGCGACCATCCAGAGCGGCATCCCCGTCGCCCGCATTGAATTCCTCGATGAAGTGGCGGTCGAAGCCGCCAACCGGCATGCCGGCCTGACCCTGAAGCTCGCGCCGACCCTGTTTCTCGAATTCCACGGCAGCCCGCGCTGGGTGGAGGAACAGTCGAACACCGTGCGCGAGATTGCCGATGAATTCGGCGGTTCGGACTTCGAATGGTCGACCCGCACCGAGGACCGCGAGCGGCTGTGGAAGGCGCGCCACGAGACGATCTATTCCAACCAGACGCTGCGCCCCGGCTGCAAGGCGTTTACGACGGATGTCTGCGTACCGATCTCGCGGTTGGCGGAGGCAGTGCTCGCCGCCCGCGAGGACATCGACAATTCCTTCGTGATGGGCAAGATTATCGGCCATGTGGGCGACGGCAATTTCCATGTCGGTTACCTGATCAAGCCGGAAATCCCCGAAGAGCTCGCCGAAGCCGAGCGCCTTGCCGAACGGCTCTACCAGCGCGCCATGGACATGGGCGGGACGTTCAGCGGCGAACACGGGATAGGCATTTCCAAGCTGAAATATCTCCGCCGCGAACATGGCGACGCCGTCGACATGATGAACGCCATCAAGGCGGCGATCGACCCGAAGGGCATCATGAACCCCGGCAAGCTGGGTCAGGTGGAGTAAAGGCGGACAGAAGCCCTCAGATGATCACCGGCTGAGATCGATACGGCTGGTCACCACCGATTTGCCGCTCGAAAGATCCTTGTCGACCGTTTGAAGCATGAGGCGGTTATTGCCGATCTTCTCGATCGTCATGTTCGCGACGCGATCCCCATTGATCACCCTCGCCCAGCGGACGCCGAGATTGATCGCATTGCCGCGGCGGTTGCCGGAAAGCATCGAAGGCTGCCCGGAAGGCCCGACATAGGTGCCGCTATAGCCGCGATCCGAAGCCTGGAGATCGGCCGATATACTGCGCCGGACGACCAGCAGGCCGCGGCAGGTTCCCTGCATCGACAGGGTGGTCGCCCCGGCCGTCGAGGTGAAGCTGCAGGTGACATTGATGGGCGTTGCCCCGATACGGATCAGAACCGTGCCCTCGCCGCTCCAATTGCCGGAAAGCGTTTTCAGGAAATCGCTTTCGGCGGCCAAAACGAGGCCTGGCGAAGAAGCGGAGGCGATAAACGCAGCAGCGGCAAGAAGCAAGCGCATGGCGACGATCCATCTGAACGCTCGCATCGAACGTCGGCTGAGCCATTCCGTTCCATCTGGTCGCGAGCCACCGTCGACTGGCCCAGCACCGCGTAAATCCACTTCAACCTTGCTGCCGCCCGGGAACATGCTACATATGTAGCACTTTCAGGAGCGAACCATGCCGGTCACCACCAAAATCCGACGCCAGGGCGGTGCTGCGGTGATTACCATCCCGCCGGCCCTGTTGAAGCTAATGCATACCGAAGTCGGCGATCAGCTGACGCTCGACGTCGCCAACGGTGAATTGATCGCCCGTCCCGTCGAGAGCGGCCGCAAGCGCTATACCCTCAGCGAATTGCTGAAGGGAAGCGATGCCATGGCGATGCTCAATGCCGCAGTCGCCGATGCGCAGGAAGGCGATCCGATAGGACACGAGATCTGATGATCCGCAGCAACGTGCCGAGGCGCGGCGATGTCTACTGGATCGACCTAAACCCGGTCGCCGGCCGGGAAATGAAGAACCGGCATCGTTTCGTTGTCATCACGCCGATCGAGATCAACAGGCTGGGCGTCAGCATGACGGTGCCCATCACCACCGGTGGGGCTTTTATCCGCGATGTCGGTCTTGCGGTGGCGATTTCCGGCCATGACACGACCGGTGTCGCTGTTTGCAACCAGGTCCGCGGCTTCGACATTCCCGCCCGCATCCAGCAGAAAACCGCGCAATATATCGAGACGCTGGACGAGGCGACGATGAATGAAATCGTCTCGCGCGTGGTCAGCGCCATCGACCCGGCACCTGAACCCGCCTGATCTCTTCCCTTCATCCTCCCCTGCCCTAACTGAATTTCCGGGCGAGGAAGAAGGAGGACAAAGGATGATCATCCGGTCTGGAAGCTGCCTTTGCGGCAACGTGCGGTATTCGGTGAAGGATGCGCCGGTCAGGATCGGGCTTTGCCATTGCGCCGATTGTCGCAAGGAAAGCGGATCGAGCTTCGTCACGTTCGGCATCTGGCCGCGGCACGGCTTTGAAAGCACAGGCGAGGTCAAGTATTTCCATGGCCGCGGTTTCTGCCCCGAATGCGGCTCGCGCGTCTTCAACGAGAGCGACGGCGACGAGATCGAGATCCGGGTTGGATCGCTCGACATGGCGCCGACCGACTTGGAACCGGTCTATGAAATATGGGTGAAGCGGCGGGAGAACTGGCTGAGCCCACTTCCCGTCCCTCAATTCGAAGAAGATCGCAATTGACGCATTGTCGTCACGCGAGGACCCTATAAAGTGCCGCCGAGCGGACGGGAGACGGACAAATGTCGGAACTGATCGACAAGGCAATTGTCATCGCGACCGAAGCGCATCAAGGACAGTCGTCGAAAACCGGCGGTCCATTCATCGACCATGTCCGGCGCGTCGCCGAAAACGTCGCCGGCGAGGACGAAAAACAGGTCGCCTGGCTGCATGACGTGGTCGAGAAAGGCCCCGGCTGGACGTTCGAGCGGCTGCGCGAAGAAGGCTTTTCCAAAGCGGTCGTCGATGCCGTCGACGCGATGAGCAAACGCGACGGCGAGGAATATTTCGCCTTCGTCCGCCGCTCGATCGAAAATCCGCTCGCCCGACCGGTCAAGCGCGCCGACCTCACCGACAATCTTGCCCAGATGCGCCAGGTGGGCGGCGACGGTTCGAAATTCGCCGAAGGCCTGCGTATCCTCAACGAGCGATATCCATCCTGAGATATCCAACCTGACGGGCGGAACCTTGCGCCATCCCTTGCCGTTCGTTTTCGCACGGCAGAAGCCGCGATCCAGCGACAGGATGAACTCATGGAACTTAAGAACCAGGTGGCTCTGGTAACCGGGTCAGGCTCGGGCATCGGCAAGGCGGCGGCGATGAAACTCGCGGTCGAAGGCGCAAAGGTCGGGCTGCTCGGCCATACGAGAACCGACATCGAAAAGACTGCCCACGAGATAGAGAAGGCCGGCGGAGAGGCGCTGGTGCTCGAAGCCGACGTTTCCGACGAAAACCGGATGCGCGAAGCGATCGACCGGCTTGCGGAAAAATTCGGCCGGCTGGACATCGTCGTCGCCAATGCCGGCATCAACGGCGTCTGGGCGCCGATCGATGACCTGAAGCCGGAAGAATTCGACAGGACGATCGCCGTCAACCTGCGCGGCACCTATCTGACGCTTCATCTTACCGTGCCGCATCTGAAGGCGCAGGGTGCAGGCTCGATCGTCGTCGTCTCCTCGATCAACGGCAACCGCACCTTCACGACGCCCGGCGCCACCGCCTATACGGCCACCAAGGCCGCGCAGGTGGCGATGGTGCAGCAGCTGGCGCTGGAGCTCGGCAAGCACCACATCCGCGTCAACGCCGTCTGCCCCGGCGAGATCGAGACCAATATCCACGACAACACCAAGCTGCGCCACGAGCAGGAAACCGCAATCCCGGTGGAATGGCCCGACGGCCAGGTCCCGATCAGCGACGGCAGGCCGGGAAAAAGCGCGGACGTCGCCGAAGTCATCGCCTTCCTCGCCTCCGACCGCTCCCGGCACGTGACCGGCACCCCGATCTACGTGGACGGCGGCCAGGGGCTACTGAGGTAGGATTGTTTTGCGGTTTGATTGAGGCCGGCGAAGGCAGACATCGGGCGGGAAACCGGTCGGAAGACCGGCATAGTCCGCCGTTGATTTTAAGTATAACCGCCGCGCTGCTCTAAAAAATCTCTTACCTATCGGCGGCTTGGTGAACCCGCTCACGCCTAAGCAAACGGTAAAAAGACTCCTAAACAAGAAAAAAACGAAGTAGCTTATCCCCTTCTCTACGGGGGACTTCAAATGGTCGGAGAAGCAATTGCAGGCTTGAGCATCTTCAACTCCATGCTGGACATGGCGAAGGGATTGAAGAACATCAACGATGCTGCCATTCGGAACATGGCGGTCGTAGACTTGACGGAAAAGATCATCGCCGCACAAGCAGAGCAAAATGCGCTGGTTGCCAAGGTAGGCAAGCTTGAAAAAGAACTGATGCGCTTTGAAACATGGGAAGCCGAGAAGCAAAGGTATGAGCTTTACGAAATCAAACCCGGTCGCCTCACCCGCCGGTTGAAGGCGACGATGAGCGATGGCGAGATTTCCCATGATATTTGTGCTCAATGCTACAACAAGGGCGTCAAGGGAATTCTCCAGAAGTCCGTCACGGAGCATGGCCGCTACACCATGCTTACGTGTGCCGAATGCCATACCGCGCTTAATCTGAGCCTAGCTGTTTAGTTAGCTTACCCTCATCGTCGGCGATTTTTGGTTCAGGCGGGGTTTTGAGCATACGCCGCAAACCTCGTCGCCCTTCTTGTCGTCAATCTGAGTGTTGGTGTCTTCCATGGCAAATCCGATCGAAACCGACTTCAAGCTAGCTTTGGCACTGGGCCGCTTAGCTGGCCGATGGGGGCAGGCCGAAATCGGGGTAGAGATGATCTATATCGCCCTTTCCGAAATGCCATATCGGAAAGCGGTGATATCATTTTCGTTCCACAAGTCGGTGGCGACCCAAAGGGACATTATATGGTTCTTAGCCGATGAGACCGAATGGCTTTCCGATGACTTACGAAAAGAAGTAAAAGACGCCGTCCGAGAGTTTGCCGACAAATCCGCCACCCGGAACGGGTGGATACACTACCCGTTCGGGATAAACAGTGATCTAGGGGAGATCGAAACGTACAAAATGAAACGCTCCCGCAAGGGAGACGTTCTGTATTCGAAAGAGCCGGCAAACCATAAGCTGGTAATGGCTTTCGCTGACGAAGTCAGAACGATGACGACTCGTCTTTACCACACCCACACCCTTCTAATGCTCGCATCTTCACGTACACCACTAACGCCGCCTCCCGGTCAAAGTCAGTCAGATTTGTCCTCGACTCCTCCTAGTTCCCACGGACTTCTCGCAAAGCTACTGTCCCTGGATCAATCATCTGGGAAGTGATCTCAACTCGTTCTTTCGTATCGGCCGGCCTGTCACGCTCGCAAATCCCGCCGTTACCAATCATGGTCCGCCAGATATATAATAGGACTTCAGTCCCAATCCCTTTCGTGGAACCTGGGCCCTCGATCCGCGTTCATGTCGCGCAAAAGATTGAGGAAACACCCAATGAAGAACCTGCTTATCGCATCGGCCCTGGCCATTTCTTCCATTCTCTCGGTCGCCGGCCCGTCCGACGCCGCGAGTGTCACCGTCACCACCCATGAGCGGGTCGCTCCGCGTCATACCGTGCGCGAAGTCTACCGTCCGTATCGTCCCCGCCACGACTGCATGGTCAAGAAGGTGAAGACCCGCTACCACGGCCGGGTCGTCGTCAAGACCACCCGCGTCTGCCGCTGATCGCCGGATCGCAAATGAGAGAGGGCGGCGGCGATCGGGCCGGCGCCCTCTCTTTCGGGAAAACCGATCGGGCGAGTACCGGAGGTTTGGGATCGCCTTTCTCGAGACGACGGGGCCCGTCGATCGTTCTCACCGCGCCTGCGATCGATCGTGCGCATAACCGCAAAATTCGGTTGCAATGCCACAAAAATCCGGCAATTTCCCTCTCCTGAAATGGAGGCAAGCCCATGTCCAGCACACCAGCGGAAAAAGCGCCAGTCATCGTCATCGACCTGCAGACCAACATGTTCGACGGTCTTGTCGAGCCGCCTCTTCACGAGGCGGATCTCCTCACCGAGCGCGCCCGCAAGGTGATCGACTGGGCGCGGCGCGAAGGCCGGGCGATTGCCTTCGTGCGCCATGACGGGCCGGAGGGCGATCCGCTGGCGCCGGGAGAGCCG
>NZ_JALBGW010000167.1:0-9832 GCF_023006485.1 Neorhizobium sp. BETTINA12A | reverse complement strand
CCGGTCGCGCCGCGGCCGGCCGCCGCCCAGGAGCCTCTCCCGCGCCGCAACCTCTTCGATTACCTGTTCGGCGGCCCGCGTTACGAGCGCGACGACCGCTATGAGCAGCCTCCTCCTTATAGCCGACGCCGTTACGACCGGGATGGCTCGATCATCGATATGAGGCCGCGTCCGCGCCGCAGCACGGGACGGGCAGCCGCTCCCCGCCCGGTGCAGCCAATGGTGCCGGCGGCGCCGGAACCGGTTGCCAAAATCGACAATGCCAAACAGGTTCTGGTGGTCGGCGACTTCATGGCCGGCGGCATCGGCAGCGAACTGGAAACGGCGTTTGCGACCGCTCCCGGCGTCGCGATCACCGAGCGCAGCGACGGCTCCTCCGGTCTCGTCCGCGAGGATCACTTCGATTGGCCGGGCGAACTCCCCGCCATGCTCGACGAGGTGAAGCCGGCCGTCGTTGTCGTCATGCTCGGCGCCAACGACCGCCAGCAGATGACGATCGGCAGCACCAAGGAAAAGTTCCGCAGCGACGCCTGGTTCAAGGAATACGAGCGGCGGGTGACCCGGCTGGTTGGCATCGTCACTTCCCGCAAGCTGCCGCTTCTCTGGGTCGGCCTGCCCTCCTTCCAGTCGCCGACGGCAACCGCAGACGCCGTGACGCTCAACGCCATCTACCGCAATCAGGTTGAAAAGGCCGGCGGCGAATTCGTCGACATCTGGGAAGGTTTCGTCGACGAGGACGGCAAGTTCGTCATCACCGGCTCAGACGTCAACGGCCAGCAGGTGCGCCTGCGCGGTTCCGACGGCATCACCTTCACCAAGGCCGGCAAGCAGAAGCTCGCCTTCTACGTGGAAAAACTGGCCCGCCGGCATCTCGGCGAAATGGCAAGCCCCGATGTCATCAAGCTCGACGGTTCGAACCTGCCGGCACTGTCAGCCCTTCCCGCCTCACCCGGCCAGGCGGTTCCGACCCATCCGATCAGCCTCTCCGACCCCGAACTCGACGGCGGCAAGGATCTTCTCGGCGCAGCCCCGCTCCCGCCGGTCCTCGTCGAAACGCCGCGCGACAAACTGGTCAGGCGCGGCGAACTGGCCCCCGCACCGGCCGGACGCGTTGATGATTACAAGGTGAAAGTGGCCCAGTAGCAGCAGTTGTCATCGTTGGCGTGGAAGCAAGATCGCTCCCACGTTATCGAATTCCACTCCTGCTTTACCGCGGCAGAACCGAGCTTCCCATCAGCGCCTCGTCGATCGCCCGTGCGGCCTGGCGGCCTTCGCGGATCGCCCAGACGACCAGCGACTGGCCACGGCGCACGTCGCCGGCGGTCCAGAACTTGTCGACCGAAGTCTTGTAGTCCTTGTCGTTGGCGACGACATTGGTCGAGCCGCGGCGGTCGACATTCAGCGTCAGCTTGCCTTCGAGCTCGTTCAGAACACCGTCCGTCAGAGGGCCTGAAAAGCCGATGGCGATGAAGGCGAGATCCGCCTTGATGATGAAATCCGTGCCGGCGATCGGCTTGCGGCTTTCGTCGACTTCGCAGCAGCGCACGCCGATGAGCTGGCCGTCTTCGCCGACGAATTCGAGCGTCGCCACCTGGAACTCGCGCACCGCACCTTCGGCCTGGCTGGACGAGGTGCGCATCTTGGTGGCCCAGAACGGCCAGACGGCGAGCTTGTCTTCCTTTTCCGGCGGCTGCGGGCGGATGTCGAGCTGGGTCACCTTGACGGCGCCCTGGCGGAAGGCCGTGCCGACGCAGTCCGACGCTGTATCACCGCCGCCGACGACGACGACATGCTTGGCACCGGCGAGGATCGGATCGGCCGGCCAGGCGACGCTGTCGATGTTTTCGCGGCCGAGGCGACGGTTCTGCTGCACGAGGTAAGGCATCGCGTCATAGACACCATGCAGCTCGACGCCTGGAATGCCGGCCGGCCGCGGGGTTTCCGAACCGCCGCAATAAAGCACCGCATCGTGTTCGGCGATCAGCTTCTCGACGGGAATGTCGACGCCGATATTGGCACCGTAATGGAAGGTCACGCCTTCGCCGGTGATTTGCTCGACGCGACGGTCGATGAAGTTCTTCTCCATCTTGAAGTCCGGAATGCCGTAGCGCAGCAGGCCGCCGGCCTTGGACTCGCGCTCGTAGACATGCACCTCATGGCCGGCGCGGCCGAGCTGCTGGGCAGCCGCCATGCCGGCGGGGCCGGAACCGATGATCGCCACTCGTCTGCCGGTATGAACGGTTGCGGGCTGCGGCGCGATGAAGCCGAGCTCATAGGCCTTATCGGCGATGGCCTGCTCGACCGTCTTGATCGCGACCGGCGCATCCTCGAGGTTCAGCGTGCAGGCTTCCTCGCAGGGTGCCGGGCAGACGCGGCCGGTGAATTCCGGGAAGTTGTTGGTGGAATGAAGGTTGCGGATCGCCTCCTCCCACTTGTTGTTGTAGACGAGGTCGTTCCAGTCCGGGATCTGGTTGTGAACCGGACAGCCGGTCGGGCCGTGGCAATAGGGAATGCCACAGTCCATGCAGCGCGCCGCCTGCTTGGTGACCTCCGCATCCGACATCGGGATGGTGAATTCGCGGAAATGGCGGATGCGGTCGGAGGCCGGCTGATACTTGCCCACCTGCCGGTCGATCTCCAGGAAACCCGTTACCTTGCCCATGTTCTACCTCTACTTCGCCGCTACCGCAGCCAGTTTTCAACTTTCAGTCCCGGCACCCGGGAAAACTCACTCTCGTAGTTCGTCACCAAGACCGCATCCAATACAAGGGCATGAGCAGCGATCCAGAGGTCGTTTGGACCGATATTCTTGCCCTGTCTCAATGCCTGCCGAATGTCGGCATAGCGCTGGTCTACCGGCAGGTTGAGCGGAGCGACATAAAACCTCCGCGTGACTGCGGCGACCTTACGCGCCAATTCCTCAGAGCCGTTCTTCTTGACGCCATACCAGACCTCACCATGGGTGATGATGCTGATGAAGACGTTCTGTTCTCCCACTTCAGCCAACCGCTCGAACACCTTGCCGCGAGGATCACGGACGATGGCCGAAACGATGTTGGTATCGAGCATGAAGCGCATCAAAGGTCGATCTCATGAAGCGGCGCCAGATCGTCGTCACTCGCGATAAAATCTTCCCCAGTCCAAGCTTCAGCTTGCCTGAGATAATCGATCAGCCCGGCAGTTACCGCCGTTCGAACGAGGATCGATCCATCTGGCTGCTTCACCATCACGACCTTGTCGCCATCCAGATCGAATTCCTTCGGTATGCGTACTGCACGGCTGCGACCATTTTTGAAGATGCTGACGGTAACGCCACCATCCTCACGAGACTCCCTTATGTGTTCGTTCATCTCCATACTCCATCGTCGTCATATGCCGCCAGCATATCACAGCAATGATGCCCGGTGAAGTTACTCCGCAGCGACGCCCATCCGCATCCGCTCCATCTCCACGAGAGCACGGCGGTATTCGACCGGCATGACCTTGCGGAACTTCGGCCGGTATTCACTCCAGCGGTCGAGGATTTCCTTGGCGCGGTTGGAGCCCGTGTAGTGCAGGTGGTTGGAGATCAGCTGGTAGAGGCGTTCCTCGTCGTGGCGCGTCATGTCCTCGGAAACGTCGACGCGTCCCTTGTGCATGAGGTCGCCACCGTGATGGTGCAGCTTCTCCAGCATGTCGTCCTCTTCCGGAACCGGCTCGAGTTCGACCATCGCCATGTTGCAGCGCTTGGCGAAATCGCCGCTCTCGTCGAGCACGTAGGCGACGCCGCCGGACATGCCCGCCGCGAAGTTGCGGCCCGTTTCCCCGAGCACGACGACGATGCCGCCGGTCATGTATTCGCAGCCGTGGTCACCCACGCCCTCGACCACCGCAATCGCACCCGAGTTACGAACGGCGAAGCGCTCGCCGGCAACGCCGCGGAAATAGCACTCGCCGGTGATCGCACCGTAGAGCACGGTATTGCCGACGATGATCGAGTTCTCCGCGACGATCCTGGAGTTTTCCGGCGGGCGCACGATGATGCGGCCGCCCGACAGGCCCTTGCCGACATAGTCGTTGCCGTCACCGACCAGATCGAAGGTGATGCCGTGCGCAAGGAAGGCACCGAACGATTGTCCGGCCGTGCCGCGCAGCGTCACATGGATCGTGTCGTCCTTGAGGCCCTTGTGGCGCCAGCGCTTGGCAAGCGCACCCGACAGCATCGCGCCGACGGAACGGTCGACGTTCTTGATCGGCACTTCGAAGACCACCGGCTCCTTGTTCTCAAGGGCAGCCTGCGACTTCTCGATCAGCTTGCGGTCGAGAATGTCATCGATCGGATGCTTCTGGCGCTGCGTCCAGTAGGTCGCCTCCTTCGGAGCCTCCACCTTATGGAAGATCTTCGAGAAATCGAGGCCCTTGGACTTCCAGTGGGCGATCATCTGGTCCTTTTCGAGAAGCTCGACCATGCCGATGATCTCGTCGAAACGGGTGAAGCCGAGCGATGCCAAGATCTCGCGCACTTCTTCGGCGACGAAGAAGAAGTAGTTGATGACATGCTCAGGCGTCCCCTTGAAGCGCTTGCGCAGGACCGGATCCTGCGTCGCCACGCCGACCGGACAGGTGTTCAGGTGGCACTTGCGCATCATGATGCAGCCGGCGGCGATGACCGGAGCCGTCGCGAAACCGAACTCGTCGGCACCGAGCAGCGCGCCGATGATGACGTCGCGGCCGGTCTTCAGGCCGCCGTCGACCTGCAGCGCGATGCGCGAGCGAAGACCGTTCAGCACCAGCGTCTGCTGGGTTTCGGCAAGGCCGATTTCCCAAGGGGAACCCGCATGCTTCAGCGAGGTCAGCGGCGATGCGCCGGTGCCGCCGTCGAAACCGGCAACCGTGATATGGTCAGCACGCGCCTTGGCCACACCTGCGGCAACCGTGCCGACGCCCACTTCCGAGACGAGCTTGACGGAAATGTCGGCGGTCGAGTTGACGTTCTTCAAGTCGTAGATCAGCTGAGCCAGATCTTCGATCGAATAGATGTCGTGGTGCGGAGGCGGCGAGATGAGGCCGACACCCGGCGTCGAATGCCGGGTCTTGGCAACCGTCGCGTCGACCTTGTGGCCGGGCAGCTGGCCGCCTTCGCCGGGCTTCGCGCCCTGCGCCACCTTGATCTGCAGCATGTCGGCATTGACCAGGTATTCGGTCGTCACGCCGAAGCGGCCGGAAGCGACCTGCTTGATCGCCGAGCGTTCCGGGTTCTGAGAACCGTCCGGCAGCGGCATGTAGCGGTCGCTTTCCTCGCCGCCCTCGCCGGTGTTCGACTTGCCGCCGATCCGGTTCATGGCAATCGCGAGCGTCGTATGCGCCTCACGGCTGATCGAACCGAACGACATGGCGCCGGTCGAGAACCGCTTGACGATATCGACGGCCGGCTCCACCTCGTCGATCGAGACAGGCTTGCGGCCGATCGCTTCGGCAGACTTGATCTTGAAGAGGCCGCGGATCGTGTTCATCCGCACCGCCGTCTCGTTCACCATCTCGGCGAATTCGCGGTACCGCTCCTGGCTGTTGCCGCGCACCGCGTGCTGCAGCGTTGCGACCACATCCGGCGTCCAGGCATGGCTTTCGCCGCGCATGCGGTAGGCATATTCGCCGCCGATATCGAGCGTCGAGGCAAGGACCGGGTCCTTGCCGAACGCGGCGTGGTGCCGGGAAACCGTTTCCTCAGCGATCTCTTCCAGACCGACGCCTTCGATGTTCGAAGCCGTGCCGAAGAAATACTTCTCGACCAGACCCGAAGACAGGCCGATGGCATCGAAGATCTGCGCACCGCAATAGGACTGGTAGGTCGAGATGCCCATCTTGGACATGACCTTGAGGATGCCCTTACCGACCGCCTTGATATAGCGATAGACGATTTCCGAGGAATCCACTTCCTTGGGGAATTCGCCGCGCATGTGCATGTCTGTCAGCGTGTCGAAGGCCAAATAGGGGTTGATGGCTTCTGCGCCATAACCGGCGAGACAGCAGAAGTGATGGATCTCGCGCGGCTCGCCGCTCTCAACGACGAGGCCGACCGAGGTTCTGAGCCCCTTGCGGATCAGGTGATGATGCACGGCAGCCGTCGCCAGCAGTGCCGGAATCGCGATGCGGTCCGGGCCGATCTGGCGGTCGGAGAGCACGATGATGTTGTAGCCACCCTTGACCGCCGCTTCCGCACGTTCGCAGAGACGGTCGAGCATTTCCGGCATGCCTTCGGCACCACGCTCGATATCATAGGTAAAATCGAGCGTCTTGGTGTCGAACCGGTCTTCGGTGTGGCCGATCGAGCGGATCTTCTCGAGGTCGCCATTGGTCAGGATCGGCTGGCGCACTTCCAGGCGCTTGGCGTTCGCAGCCCCCTCGTGGTCGAGAATGTTCGGACGCGGGCCGATGAACGACACGAGGCTCATGACGAGTTCCTCGCGGATCGGGTCGATCGGCGGGTTGGTGACCTGCGCAAAATTCTGCTTGAAATAGGTGTAGAGCAGCTTCGACTTTTCCGACATGGCCGAAATCGGCGTGTCGGTACCCATCGAGCCGATGGCTTCCTGGCCCGTCGTCGCCATCGGCGACATCAGGATTTTGGTGTCTTCCGAGGTGTAGCCGAAGGCCTGCTGACGGTCGAGCAGCGACACGTCGCGACGCAGCGCCCGCGGCTCCACCGGCTTCAGGTCTTCGAGGATGAGCTGGGTCTTGTCCAGCCACTTGCCGTAAGGATGCTTGGTCGCAAGTTCGGACTTCAGCTCCTCGTCGGAGATGATCTGGCCCTTTTCCATGTCGATCAGCAGCATCTTGCCGGGCTGCAGGCGCCACTTCTTGACGATGTTCTCTTCCGGCACTGGCAGCACGCCCGCTTCGGACGCCATGATGATCCGGTCGTCGTCGGTGACCATGTAGCGGGCCGGACGCAGACCGTTGCGGTCGAGCGTCGCGCCGATTTGGCGACCGTCGGTGAAGGCAACGGCGGCCGGACCGTCCCACGGCTCCATCAGGGCGGCATGGTATTCGTAGAAGGCCTTACGCTCCTTCGACATCGACTGGTTGCCGGCCCAGGCTTCCGGGATCAGCATCATCACCGCATGGGCAAGCGAATACCCGCCGCGCACGAGGAACTCGAGCGCGTTGTCGAAACAGGCCGTGTCCGACTGGCCTTCGTAGGAAATCGGCCAGAGTTTGGAAATGTCGTCGCCGAAGAGAGGCGAAGAAACCGACGCCTGGCGCGCCGCCATCCAGTTGACGTTGCCGCGCAGCGTGTTGATTTCGCCGTTATGGGCGACCATGCGGTAGGGATGCGCGAGCTTCCAGGACGGGAATGTGTTGGTCGAGAAGCGCTGGTGCACCAGAGCCACCGCCGTCTCGAACCGAGGGTCGGCAAGATCCTTGTAATAGGCACCGACCTGATAGGCGAGGAACATGCCCTTGTAGACAATCGTCGAGGACGAAAGCGACACCGGATAGAAACCCATGTCGACGCCGCCGAACGTGTCATAGATGCGGTTGGAGATCACCTTGCGGATCAGGAACAGCTTGCGCTCGAAATCATGGTTGGTCGCGGCGTCCTTGCCGGCACCGATGAAGACCTGGACGTGATGCGGCTCGGTTGCTGCGATGTCAGGCGCCTTGGAAAGCGACGAGTTGTCGACCGGCACGTCACGGAAGCCAAGGAACTGCTGCCCCTCCTCCGCGACGACGTCCTGGATTACCTTCTTGTAGTGCTCGATTTCATCCGCCTTGCGCGGCATGAAGATGTGGCCGACGGCATATTCGCCAGCCTTCGGCAGGGTGACACCCTGCTTTGCCATCTCCTCGCGGAAAAAACGGTCGGGGATCTGCACCAGAATGCCGGCACCATCGCCCATCAGCGGATCAGCGCCGACGGCACCGCGATGCGTCAGGTTTTCGAGGATGAACAGGCCATCCTTGACGATCTGGTGCGACTTCTTGCCCTTCATATGGGCAATAAAGCCGACGCCGCAGGCATCGTGCTCATTGCGCGGGTGATAGAGGCCCTGAGCCATCGGCAAACCGCCGGCGGCAAATGGAACGCGAACTGTCGTCTCGGCCGACATCGGGGCTTCAGCGCCGGATATCTCGGAGATGGTCTTCGTCATCGTCATTCCTCCTGTTGGCCGCCTTCGGCAGCGGGCAAAGTGGCTCTCAATTGTCTCTTGGGGATGACAGGCCGAGGCTCCATCCCGTGCTTCATGCGATGGCGCCGCTCCGGTGCGGTTGCAGCTTCGCAGCGCAACATAACCCGGATCGGCGCGAACGTCAGCGGGAAAGACACGCAAAATAACGCTTCATTTCCCGAAATTAGGACAGTACTTCTGTCCTAATTTCCAAAATCTATGCCATAGAAGTTAACCCGCGACAAGAGCGGTCATTAAAAATCTCCCGCCTTTTGCGACAGAAGATTACGCCGAATGGCTTAGATGTGGAAATTTAATTACAATCGAGGGCGTTTTAAAGCGTGGCAGGTGCTGACCTAACCGTTTTGGCCGCTCGACTGCCCTCGCCGATTGATTACCGGTTCAAAAAGATTAATCTCCCCGAGCTTCCGAGACAAAACTTCCAGGGTATTTTTCAGAATGTTTTTCGCTTCCGACAATTGGGCCGGCGCCCATCCTTCGATCAATGAACGCCTCTCCAAGGAGTCGACCCGGTTTGCCGCCGCCTATGGCAACAGCGATCTCGACAAGGCGGTCGAGGCCCGTTTCAACGAGATTTTCGAGCGAGACGTCTCGGTCTATTTCGTTTCCACCGGCACGGCTGCCAATTCGCTGTCGCTCGCCAGCATCGCGCGGGTCGGCGGCGTCACCTTCTCTCACACGGAAGCGCATGTAATCGAGGATGAGTGCGGCGCGCCCGACTTCTTTTCGGGCATGCGCATGGTCCCCGTCGAAGGCGAAGACGGCAAGATGGATCCGGAGAAGCTCAGCGCCCGCATCGCCGGCTTTCCGCAGGATTCGCTGCATCACGGCCGCGCCGCCGCCGTCACCCTCACCCAGGCGACCGAGACCGGCACCATCTATACGCTCGGCGAGATCGACGCGATCACCGCGATTGCCAAGGCGAGCGGCCTGCCGGTGCATATGGACGGCGCCCGTTTCGCCAACGCGCTGGTCTCGCTCGACGTCTCCCCCGCCGAAATGACATGGAAGCGCGGCATCGACATCCTCTCCTTCGGCGGCACCAAGAACGGCTGCTGGTGTGCCGAAGCGATCGTGTTCTTCAATCCGGAACTCGCCAGGGACTTCGCCTTCATCCGCAAGCGCGCCGCCCAGCTCTTTTCCAAGACCCGCTTCATCTCGGCCCAGTTCGATGCCTATCTTCAGGACGGCCTCTGGCTCAACATGGCAAGCCATGCCAACAGCATGGCCGACCGCCTGCGCGCCGGCATCGGCTCGCTGAACAGCACAAGGCTTGCCTGGGACACGACCTCCAACGAGGTTTTCGCCGTCCTCAACAAGGCGTCGGCAGAGGCCGCCGAAGCCAGGGGCGCAAAATTCTACGGCTGGCCGGTGCCGAACAACATGCCGGAGCCGGTAAAGGACGACGAGACCCTGATCCGCCTCGTGACCTCGTTCGCCACCACCGAAGAGGACATCGACCAGTTTTTGGCGATCTGCAAAGCGGGTTGAAGCCTCAACCTACACCTGACGCTGCGGCGCGATCTGCGCCACGATCAGGCTCGACAGCGCTTCCATGAGCGCGGCATCGGCGCCGCGCCGTGGGACCAGCACGAACTCCACGTCTTCCAGCACCGGCCGCCGGTCCGCGGCGATTTCCTTGAGCCCCGCCGGCGCCATGC